>JAFQND010000244.1 GCA_017396055.1 Oscillospiraceae bacterium | reverse complement strand
TTGTTCCCTTCCGGCAGGATAACCCGAAGGGAAAGCCTGCGTCGGTGGTGGCGGATTTTTCGCTGATTCCCGAAACGCTCACAGCAGCTCTTGCAGGCGTACAGCTTCAGCCGATACTGCGGATGATATGAAAAAAAGGAGAGCGAAAGCTCTCCTTTTTCCGGTTGACAGCCTCCCTTTGAAGCAGTATGATGAAGGTATAATCACTCTGTATGAGGAGGAGTTGTCATGGAAGATATCCGGCATATTTTTCAAAACGGCGCAGAAGGATACGAACCGGTGATCATGTGGTTCACGAGCGGCAATATCGACCTGAAGGAGATGACCCGCCAGATCGAAGGCTTTGCCGAAAAAGGCATGCGTGAGTTCTTTATCCATCCTGCGGTCGGTTCGCAGGGTGACTATCTGGGAGAATATTTCTTCCGGATGATCCGCCATGCTGTCAAGGAAGCCAAGCGGCTGGGCATGAAATTCTGGATCTATGACGAGTATAACTGGCCCTCCGGCGTTGCTGCGGGACAGGTGCTGACCGAGGCTCCCTGGGCAAGATCCAGCTGTCTTTGCAGAATGATGCGGACAGCAGAGCCGGGCGAAACGGTCGCTGTCGAACTGCCCGCAAAGGAAAGATACAACACAAAAGTCCTCTGCTGCCGCACCGGCGAGGGCGCAGTGCAGGCATCCGCCGAAGGCGATACCCTCCGCTGGACCAATACCACCGGCAAAACGCAGCAGCTGGAGGTCTATCTGACCAGATGGCTGATGGGTAAATATGACGCGCTGACCGGCGCCGGTATCGTCGAGCCCGACGCCGAGGGTTATCTGGACACCCTGAACCGCAAGGCGGTCGACGTCTTCATCAAAAAGACTCACGAAGTCTACAAAGCACATATCGGTGAGGATTTCGGCGGCTGCGTCAAAGGTATCTTTACCGACGAGGTGCCCATCTGGCGTTATCAGCAGATGGACCCCGATATCCAGTTCCTGCCCTGGACCGATTCGCTGCCTGAAAAATTCCTCAGCCGGAACGGATATGACGTTCTGCCCCTTCTGAAAGAGCTGATGGACCCCGGCGAAGAAAAGCTGACGGCCGATTACTGGGAGACCGTTTCCGACATGTTCATGGACGCCTATATGGACAATATCCATGAATGGTGCGCCGAAAACAAGCTGATCTTCACCGGGCATATCGTCGGCGAGGAGAGCCTTGGCTCCAACGTCTTTCGCAGCGGTGACCCCTATGAATATTACAGCCGCTTTGATTGGCCGGGCATCGATTCCATATATTCCAACTTCCGCATCACCGACTACAGCTTTGACCTGACGGCAAGACTGGCCGCTTCGGCTGCCCGTTTCCGGGGAAAAGAGCGGGTGATCAGCGAGACCTACGGCGTCGGCAGCTGGCAGATGCATCTGCGGGATATGAAGCGCATCTTCAACCGGCTCGCCCTTCTTGGTGTCGACTGTCTGCAGTATATGGGTGCAAGATATGACTTCAGCCCCGGCAGAGACAGCCGCAACATGACCAACAACTGGCAGAATCCCC
>JAFQND010000027.1 GCA_017396055.1 Oscillospiraceae bacterium | reverse complement strand
TGAAATAAAGCTATATGATATCGGAATTTATCAACCATAACTGTGGGGGAGAGAAATAGTCTGTAGAAAACATTGTTCCATTCTCGGTAAGTAACTAACAGAAAGCAAAATCCCGGAGGGGACAATCCCTTTAAAGGGAGCGTGTCCTATGGAGATGATAGATTATACGTTATTTGGTAAAGGGTAAAAATGCCCTCTGATTTAAGGGGAAAACGGAGGGCGAACTGCCCACCGATATGGCCGCTCTGAAAACCGCCGGCATCGTGGCTGTCTCGGATGACGGAAGACCCGTTGCCAACGCCCGCATCATGCTGGAAGCCATGCACCGCGCCTCGAGACTGGGCCTTCTGACCATCTCTCACTGTGAGGATCTCGAGCTGATCAACGGCGGCATCATCCATAAGGGCGACGTCTCCCGTACCCTCGGCGTACCCGGCATGGACCGCGCCAGCGAGGACAGCATTACCGCCCGCGAGATCTGCCTGGCAGATTCGGCCGGCGTGCCCATCCATATCGCCCACGTCAGCACCAAAGGCGCTGTTGAAATGATTCGTGACGCCAAGCGCCGCGGCATCAAGGTCACCTGTGAGACCGCACCCCACTACTTCATTCTCGACCACGAGAAGCTTCTTCTTAAGGACGCCGACTACCGGATGAATCCTCCTCTGCGTGAACAGAGCGACATCCGCGCCGTCCTCTCCGGCATCGCCGACGGCACCATCGACTGTATCATCACCGACCACGCCCCTCACGCCGCAGAGGAAAAGGCCGACTTTATGACCGCGCCCAACGGCGTCGTAGGCCTTGAGACCAGCTTTGCCGCCTGTTATACCCATCTGGTGCGCACCGGTGTGATCACGCTCCGCCGTCTGGTCGAGCTGATGTGCTCCAACCCCGCTAAACTCTTAAAGATCCCCGGCGGCACCCTGGAAGTCGGCGGTCCCGCCGATATCGCCATCGCCGACCCCCAGAAAGTCTGGACCGTCGAGCCCGAAAAGCTCCACTCCAGATCGAAAAATACTGTCTTCAAGGGCATGACCTTTACCGGCAAAGTGGTCCATACCATCTGCCGCGGTGAAACCGTCTATGCTGAAGAATAAATCAGTCACCAAAACATTTTTCCATAAAACAGGAGGTAAAACGTATGTCTTTCGACAGACTCATTGACCGTATCGTAGAACTGAAAAATCCCACTGTTGCAGGCCTTGACCCCCTTTATTCCTATATCCCCGACTACATCAAGGCAAAATATGACCACATCGAAGATCCCCTCGAGGCAGCTTCCAAGGCAGTTCTCGAGTACAACTGCGCTCTGATCGATGCTCTCCATGACATCGTTCCCGCTGTCAAGCCCCAGGCTGCTTACTATGAGATCTATGGCTGGTACGGCATGAAGACCTTCGCCGAGACCATCTCTTATGCAAAACAGAAGGGCATGTACGTCATCGCTGACGGCAAGAGAAACGACATCGGCTCCACCATGGGCGCTTACGCCATGGCTCATCTGGGCGAGATCGAGATCCGCGGCCAGAAGATCGAACCCTTCGGCGCTGACGCTCTGACCGTCAACGGCTATCTGGGCACCGACGGCATCGACCCCCTGCTGCCCATCTGCAAGGAAAAGGACAAGGGCATCTTCGTTCTGGTCAAGACTTCCAACCCCTCTTCCGGTGAGCTGCAGGACAAGAAGATGTACGGCCGTCCCGCCAACACCGTCTATGAACTGATGGGCGATATGTGCGAGAAATGGGGCGAAGCTGCTCCCGGTGTGAAGTACGGCTACTCCTCCGTCGGCGCAGTTGTGGGCGCTACCTATCCCGAACAGCTGGCTGAGCTGAGACAGAGACTTCCCCACACCTTCTTCCTGGTGCCCGGTTACGGCGCACAGGGCGGCGGCGCAGCAGGCGTTGCCAAGGGCTTTGACGAGAACGGCCTGGGTGCCATCGTCAACTCCTCCCGTGCTATCCTCTGCGCCTGGCAGAAGGAAAAATGCGACGAGCGCGACTTCGCCGGTGCAGCCCGCAGAGAAGCTATCCGCATGCGTGAGGATATCGTAAGCCATATTAACCTGAAGTAATATCAAAAGTTTTTGCGGATTCTTAAGGGGCTTTTTTCAAAAAGCTCCTTAAGCGGAGTTTGAGGCGGAGCCTCAACATCCAGCGCCAGGAAGTGCTCTCCTCAGAGAGCGCAATCCCCATGGATCACCTCCGCAAGAGATCCCCTTTCCACGGCTCATTCCGCAAGGAATGAGCGAGCGACCCCTATCCTTTCCAAAAGGGAGAATGAAAGATGAGCGAAATGAAAAAAGCATGGCTCCTTCTGCAGGACGGCACTCTGCTGACCGGCAGAAACTTCGGTGCCTCCGGTACCGTCATCGGTGAAGTGGTCTTCTCCACCGCCATGACCGGCTATCAGGAAGCCCTGACCGACCCCAACTACTACGGCCAGATCATGATCCAGACCTTCCCCATGATGGGCAACTACGGCGTCAACTCGGAGGACTTCTCCGGCAAGGCGTTCATGAAGGGCTGCATCGTCAGAGAATGGTGCGACACCCCCTCCAACTTCCGTATGGAGGGCGATATCAATACCTTCCTTCGGGAACAGAATATCGTCGGTCTGTGCGACCTCGATACCCGCAGCCTGACCGCAAAACTCCGCGACAAGGGCACCATGAACGGCATGATCTCCACCGAAGAGATCACCGATATCGACGCTGCTCTGAAAGAGCTGGCTGCATATAAGATCGAAGGTGCTGTGAAAGCTGTCACCTCCGAGCCCGCAGTACAGCCCGAAAACTCCGACGGCAAAAAGGTCGCTGTCATGAACCTCGGCTCCACCGTCTCTGCTGTCAGAGAACTTGTAAACCGCGGCTGCGACGTGACCCTGCACACCGCCTGTGAGGGCATCGAAGCCTTTGAATCCGCCGACGGCGTTCTCCTCTCCGAAGGTCCCGGCGATCCCGCCGAAAACACCGAAGCGATCGCCCTGATCAAAGCGCTCATCGAAAAGAAAGTTCCCCTGTTCGGTATCGGTCTGGGTCATCAGCTGCTGGCTCTGGCCATGGGTGCAAAGACTGAAAAGCTGCACCACGGTCACCGCGGCGCCAGCCAGCCGGTCATCGACCTCAGAACCGGCAAGACCTATCCCACCACCCAGAACCACGGCTATGTGGTCACCGGCCTCGACGAGAACGCCGGCACCGTCAGCCACCAGAATGTCAACGATAAGACCTGCGAAGGTATCCGTTATACCGCCATTCCCGCCCTGTCTGTCCAGTTCCGCCCCGTCGGTCCCGGCGCAGGTCAGGATACCGGCTATCTCTTTGACGAGTTCCTCAGCATGATTCGCTGATCCATTCCCCACCGAAAGGAAGAAATACTATGCCGCTGAGACAAGATATCAAGAAAGTAATGGTCATCGGCTCCGGCCCCATCATCATCGGCCAGGCTGCCGAGTTTGACTATGCCGGCACCCAGGCCTGCCGCGCCCTGAAAGAAGAGGGCCTCGAGGTCGTTCTGGTCAACTCCAACCCCGCTACCATCATGACCGACAAGGCCATGGCAGATAAGATCTATATCGAGCCCCTGACTCTGGACGTGCTCAAGCGCATCATCCAGATCGAAAAGCCCGACAGCCTGCTCTCCACCCTGGGCGGCCAGACCGGTCTGACCCTGTCGATGGAGCTGGCAAAAGAAGGTTTCCTCGAAGCAAACAACGTAAAACTGCTGGGCGCTGACCCTGTCACCATCGACAAGGCTGAGGACCGCCAGTCCTTCAAGGACACCATGGAAGCCATCAACCAGCCCTGCATC
>JAFQND010000243.1 GCA_017396055.1 Oscillospiraceae bacterium | reverse complement strand
CTGAAATGGTGCCGCGGCGGTGACTTTATTCCCAATCCCTGGCAGAGATAAACTGAGCGAGGCTAAGTTTATCTGCAGCAATGGCTCGAAGCCTGTCGGCTTCGCCATAAACCCTTTCAGGGTTTGGATGGACGCCATTCCTGCACGTTGTACCTCTGTCTGGCGTGAGTGCGGAGCTGAATTTATCTGCAAGAACCCTTTTCGGTCGGGGTGACCGAAATTTCCTTCGGAAATACAGGTTTCCTGCGCGTTGTACCTCTGTCTGGCGTGAGTGCGGAGCTGAATTTATCCGCGGCAAATCCTCTCAACATGAGACAATCAAAAGTTTTTGGAGGTTTTCAGGAATCCTTTTTTCAAAAAGGTTCCTGAATGGGGTTTGGGGTGAAACCCCAACATGATATGCTCTTATACTCCTGCCGCCCGAAGCGGCGGGAGATTTTGTATCTGCTGTCGGTGCAAAGCTCCGATCCCCGCAAGGGCCATAGGCCCTTGACCCGATGTTTCGGCGGGGAAGAACTTCAAAAAATATTGACATGAAATTCCTCCTATGCTATAATTTAAACAGTTAGACAAACATCTAACTATTAAGAGGGGAGGAGTAATCATGAACGATGCCTTCAAAGCACTGTCCGATCCGTCCAGACGGAAGATCCTTCAGCTGCTTGCCGACCGCGACATGACCGCGGGGGAGATCGCCGCCTGTTTTGAGATGAGCAAACCTTCGGTGAGCCATCATCTGAACAGCCTGAAAAGCGCGGGACTTGTTTCCGACGAAAGACGCGGCCAGAATATCGTTTATACTCTCAATACGACTATCCTTCAGCAGCTGATACAGTGGTTTTTCGATATCAGCGGCAAAAACGAAAGGGGAACCAGTGATGACACCTAAATACCGCAGGATCTTCCGTGCGATCCTGATCATTACTTTCATTTCTTTTGTTGCACAGCTCTGCATTCTGCCCACGCTGCCCGATACCATTCCCGTTCACTGGAATGCCTCCGGCGAGATCGACGGTTACGGTCCGAAATGGATGGCGCTGCTCCTTGCGGCACTGCCCATGGCGATGATCCTGCTGATGCGGGTCCTGCCCAAGATCGACCCCAAACGGGAAAGCTATGAAAAGCACATGGATGTTTATATCATCGTCACGGTCCTTGTTGCACTGCTCCTGCTGATCCTCAGCTGGGTCGTTATCCTGGCAGCAGAAAATGCGGCCATCCCCACCGACCGGATCGTCCCCGGACTGCTCGGTGCTCTCTTCGCCATCATCGGCAACTATATGCCCCGCATCCGCCACAACTATTCCTTCGGCATCCGCACCTCCTGGACCCTCGCCTCCGAGACCGTCTGGAAAAAGACCCACCGGCTGGGCGGCATCCTCTTTGTGATCTGCGGCATGGTTATGATCCTTCAGGCCGTCTTCCCCTCGCTTGCGATGGTGACCCTGTCCATGGGTCTGCTGATCGGCACAGTCATCTTTCTGACCGTCTATTCCTGGTATGCCTGGAAAAAAGAACAGGAAAAATGATCTGTAAAAAAAGAGTCCCGAATTTCGGGGCTCTTTTTTGTTGAGTCAGTCGATTGAAAACGGGGAAGGAGATTTGGTATACTGAAAATGGCAGAGTCTCGCCCCAGGAATTTTTCGGTATTTTTTCCTGTATTTGGGGCAAAATCCATGATAGGATTGGGAAAAACAGGAAAAGTGAAAATTTTTCAAAAAAATGTCAAACTGCCCTTGACAAACTTGCAAAGGTATCTTATAATTGTAAAATGTATCATAATGGATATGTGTGCCCTGTTAAACGGAGTTTTGTTCAAAGGGGCACAAAATTCGCTGTTAATTTGTGCAAAAAAGCGATTGACTTTGAAAAAGAGATTGTCTTGTTTGCACAAAGTTTAATTTGCGTACCGTGACGGCGGCTTTTGCAGAAATAAAAATATTCTGTAAAGTTCCTGTCCGGGACGCGCTAATCAGATGAGGAGTGATCAAGCTTATGGTGAATGTCAAGCCCGTACAGCTCGGAAAAACCACGCGAATGAGCTTCGCGCGGATCAACGAAGTACTGGATATGCCAAACCTGATCGAAGTGCAGATCAATTCGTACAAATGGTTCCTGGAAGAGGGTCTGCGCGAGGTCTTCAGCGACATCGCCGCAATCACCGACTACACCGGCAACCTGGTACTGGATTTCATCGACTATCGGCTGGAACCCACCCCCAAGTACAGCATCGTCGAGTGTAAGAACCGCGACGTGACCTACGCCGCAAAGATGCATGTACGTGCGCGCCTTCTCAACCGCGAGACCGGTGAGGTCAAAGAGCAGGAGATCTACATGGGCGACTTCCCCCTGATGACCGAAAGCGGTACTTTCGTCATCAACGGTGCGGAACGCGTCATTGTTTCCCAGCTGGTCCGTTCTCCCGGCGTATATTATTCCGACGCATACGACAAGACCGGTAAGAAACTGTTCAAGTCCACCGTCATCCCCAACCGCGGTGCATGGCTGGAGTATGAGACTGATTCTGCCGACGTATTCTATGTTCGTATCGATAAAAACCGTAAGATCCCGGTCACTGTTTTCATCCGCGCTCTGATGCGTATCCGTGACGACGTGACTTATGAGCAGGTACAGGAAGACTTCCGCTGCGCTCTGACCGATATGACCGGCAGCACTCAGGAAGTACTCGATCTGTTCGGCGATCAGGAATCCATCGTTACCACCATGAACTCCAAGGACCCCATCGAGAACCGTGCTCCCAGAGAGGGTGAGGTTCGCGAGACCGGTCTGTGCCCCGGCGACGAAGCTCTGCTGGAAGTATACCGCAAGCTGCGCCCCGGCGAGCTGCCTTCTCTGGAATCTGCCGTCAAACATCTGGTCCCCCTGCTGTTCGACGAGCATCGCTACGATCTTTCCCGCGTAGGCCGCTATAAATATAATAAGAAGCTGGGTCTGGCTGTCCGCATCATGGGTCATGTTCTGTCCCGTCCCGCTGTCAGCGAGCTGACCGGCGAGATCATTGCCGATGCAGGCGAGCGTCTCTCCCGTGAAAAGGCCTGGGAGATCGAAAAGGCCGGTATCTCTGCTGTCTATGTACAGGTAGAGGACGAGAAGGAGATCAAGGTCATCTCCAACGGCATGGTCGAGATCACCGATTTCATCGATGTTGACAAGAAGACCCTCGGCATCACCGAGAAAGTCCGCTTCTGCATCCTCAAGGAGATCCTGGAGCAGACCGAAGATCATGACGAGCGTGTCGAGCTGATCAGCAAGAACATCGGCCGTCTGGTACCCAAGCACATCATCAAGGACGATATCCTGGCAACCATCAACTACATGAACTGCCTGGCTCACGGCCTCGGTTCTGTTGACGATATCGACCATCTGGGCAACCGCCGCATCCGTCCCGTAGGTGAGCTGCTGCAGAACCAGTTCCGTATCGGTTTCTCCCGTATGGAGCGCGTTGTCCGCG
>JAFQND010000242.1 GCA_017396055.1 Oscillospiraceae bacterium | reverse complement strand
ATCTTATACTCTTTCGAGCTGTCATCAGCGATGACTTCAACGACGATCGCCTTGCTGCCGGCAATGCCGGTGGGTTTCCAGATCATCCATGCGGCTCCTGCAAGGATAACCGCGACGATCAGAATGATGACCGCGATCAGTGTTTTTTTGTTTTTCATTTGACATGACTCCTTTTTCCGCCATCAGTACCCCTCACGCGGAAGGACATTTGACGGCGAAAGCCACATCAAAATGTACTCCATCCATTCTCGTGAACGTGTACCCAAAAACAGGCTCGGTAATCTGGCTCAGGATAGGACGCTGCTCTGTCCTTTCCCATACAGTAGCGGAACTGCGCGGGATTCTCACCCGACTTCCCCGGTTATAGCCTGCCGGTGAATTGGTATTCTGCTGGCGATATATTGTCGGATCATTGCTGATCCTCATCCATTATACCATACTTTGGCGAAAATGTTCCTGCCAGTTTCAGGAAACTTTCTTTTTTCCATGAAAAAGCCGCCTCCGGTCAAAACCGAAAGCGGCTTTTTGATGATAAGGCTTATCCACGGCTGAAATCTGCCAGACGGAGATTTTTGTTGTTCTTCATTGCCCAGTCGATATTCCATTCGCTGGTGAAGAGCAGCAGATAGTTGCCCTTATAGTCCTGTACGATCTTGGTATCGGAAGTAAGGGTCAGGGATTTCACGTCGAAATCTTCCTCGTCATTCTCGATCCAGCGGATCAGCGAGTAAGACAGACGATCCATGCGGATATCGACACCATACTCAGCTTTCAGACGGTATTCCAGTACCTCAAACTGCAGAGTACCGACAACACCGACGATAACTTCTTCCATGCCGCGGCCGGGCTCCTGGAAGATCTGGATGGCACCTTCCTGTGCGATCTGGGTAGTACCCTTGACGAACTGCTTGCGCTTGAGGGTATCGATCTGCTGTACACGGGCAAAATGCTCGGGCGCAAAGGTGGGAATGCCTTCGAACCGTACTTTCAGGCCGGGAGCGGTGAGGGTATCGCCGATGGAGAAGATACCGGGGTCAAAGACACCGAGAATATCGCCTGCATAGGCTTCATCGACGATTTCGCGATCCTGGGCCATCATCTGCTGAGGCTGGCTCAGTTTGATCTTCTTGCCTTCCTGTACATGAGTGACTTCCATACCCTTTTCGAATTTGCCGGAGCAGATACGGATAAAGGCGATTCGGTCGCGATGAGCCTTGTTCATGTTTGCCTGGATCTTGAAGACAAAGGCAGAGAAACGGTCATCGAAGGGGTCAACGCTGCCGTCGACGGTGTCGCGGGGCAGCGGAGAAGAAGTCATCTGCAGGAAATCACGCAGGAAGGGCTCAACGCCGAAGTTGGTCAGTGCAGAGCCGAAAAAGACGGGCGAGAGCTTGCCGTGACGGATCAATTCCATATCGAAGTCTTCGCTTGCGCCGTCCAGCAGTTCAACGTCTTCGCACAGCTGATCGTGAAGGCTGTCACCGATACGGACGCGCAGCTCGGGGTCGTCCAGTTCCATCTCTTCGCCGATAACATCGCGCTGACCGTTGGCGGTGCCGCTTCCGGTAAAGGAGATGATCTCCCTGCGGCGGCGGTCATAAACACCCTTGAAATCACGTCCGGAGCCGATGGGCCAGTTGACGGGATAGGTGCCGATACCCAGCTCGTTTTCGATCTCTTCCAGAAGGTCGAAGGGGTCACGGGCGTCGCGGTCCATCTTGTTGATAAAGGTAAAGATCGGGATATCACGAAGCAGGCAGACCTTGAACAGCTTTCTGGTCTGTGCCTCAACACCCTTGGCGGCGTCGATAACCATGACGGCCGAGTCGGCAGCCATCAGGGTACGATAGGTATCTTCCGAGAAGTCCTGGTGTCCGGGAGTATCGAGAATATTGATGCAGTAGCCGTCATAGTTGAACTGCATGACCGAAGAGGTGACCGAGATACCGCGCTGCTTTTCGATCTCCATCCAGTCGGAGACGGCGTGACGGGAGTTCTTTTTGCCTTTGACCGCACCTGCCAGCTGAATCGCACCGCCGTAGAGCAGGAACTTTTCGGTCAGGGTGGTTTTACCGGCGTCAGGGTGGGAGAT
>JAFQND010000241.1 GCA_017396055.1 Oscillospiraceae bacterium | reverse complement strand
GCCATCAGAATGGCGACGAAATATTCCAGTGCAGCCTGAATGATATATAAAAACTGGCTGCGGCGGAGAGGATCATTTTTCATGAATACAACTTCCTTTCGGATAAAGACTCAGACACTCAGAGAAGAATGGCGGTTCTTCCGGCAGGAAGCACTCTTCCGCAGACCATTGCTTTTTCGGGCAGACAGACCTCCAGCCGGATACCGGCAGAGGTTCGCTTCCAGCTGACAGAAACGGAACTGCCGTTTACCTCGCGGCTGCCGCGGACAAAGTCCAGACCCGCTGCAAAGACGGGCTTGACCGAAAGGGTCTCTCCGTCCCACTTGATGCCGAGGAGATAATGGAAGAGATAACGGACGACCGCGCCGAACATGGGATGGTCATCACTGCGGGCGCGTCCTACTTCCCAGTTTTCCCAGATGGTGGTGGCGCCGTGCTTCATCATATCGGCAAACGAAGCCTCTTTTTCTTCGGACATAAGCAGTGCTGCCGCAAGGTCGCCGTCTCCCCGCTCAAAGAGGAGTCTTGTGACGATGTCGGTGCCGAAGATACCGGTATCATAACAGCCGGTCTCACGGTAATGGGCTGCCATATGGGCATAGGTGCGCTCATCGCCCAGACCGATATCCAGTGCGAAAGCGTTGGCACCCTGAATATTTTCACAGAAGTCGCCGGTGGAATCATCATAATAATGCTCCAGCACAGCTTTTTCAAGGAAGGCCTTCTTTTCAAGAAGGGCGGGAATATCCCCTTCCCTGCCGGTGAAGGGCGCCATCTCGATCATTCTGCCGATAGCACGAAGATAGAAGTAGTTATTGACAAAGGGTTCAGGCAGCAGGTCCTTGACCGGAGCGCACCATTCACCCAGACACCATGCGCCGGGAATATCGCTGACGACCAGACCGTTTTCGCTGTGATCGTCCAGATAGCTAAAATAGTGCAGCATCTGATCCCAGAGCTGTTCGGCAAAGCTGAGGTCGTCATACTGTTTCCAGTAGATATAGGGGACCTCGACGATGGCGCTTCCCCATCCGCCGGGACCGCCGCCGCAGCGGACATAGGGAGCGGTGTACTGTACATGACCGCTGATACGGTCCTGACAGTCAGAGATATCGCCGATCCATTTTCTGTAAAACTCTTTTGCGTCAAACATGGTCATGACGGCGTCACAGGTCAGCTGACCGTCGCCGGTATAGCCGCAGCGCTCGATATGGGGACAGTCGGAGGGGATACCCATATGTACATTGTTCAGCTGGGTGCGGATATAGGTCTCATACAGCCAGTTCAGCACCGGGCTGGAGCACTCAAAGGAAGATGTCACCGGCAGATCGGTATGGATGACCCGTACCTCTTTGACTTCGGCTTCGCCCTTGACGGCAAAATAGCGGAAGGCAAGCCAGGTGAACCGGCTGCAGACCTCCTTCACCTTTTCACCGCAGACACACTTCATCGCCTGAGAATGCATATGCCGTTCTTCCAGAGCACCCGACTCATCCAGCCGCTCGGAGAAGAGAACGCTGAAATCGCCCTTTGCCGTGAAAACGGGGGTGCCGCTGACATTCTCGCCGCAGTCATAAACATCGCCGTCGGCGGTATGACCGACCAGTTTCGGAATGATCGTCCGGATGACTTTGTCGCCGGGACAGCTGCTGACGAGATAATCGGTATCAAGAGGAGCAAGCACTTTCGGAGAAGTCCATTCCATCGTGTCTTCGCCGATGATCCAGCGTTCGTCATAACCGGTATAGTCATGGCTCTCGCCCATATGCATGGTGCCGGTCATAAATCCTTTGCGGCATTCGGCACTTTCGTCCGAAAGGATCAGCCGCTCTCCTTCCCCGTCGGTCAGCTCCAGCTTAAAGCAGAGCCGGTTTTCGCCGAAAGGCACCTGGGGACCGTAAGAGGCGCTGAACCAGCCGGGGCCGACCAGTACCGAAAGGATATTTTCGCCGTCTTTTACAAGCTTAGCCACATCAAACTGCGGGCAGTAAAGCCGGTGAGCGGTGACTTCACCCTTGGGAACACCGTGATCACAGTAATCGCTGTTCAGCGGCAGGAAAAGCTCGTCGGTGACCGGCTCGCCGTTTAAATATGCTTCAAACACGCCCAGACCGACGATGGTCAGGCGGGCATTTCTGACTTCTTTTGCCGTAAAGTGAAACCGGAACAATCCGGAGGGATATTCTTCGGGAAGCGCGATCCATTTTGCATTGGAAAACATTTCGGAAAACGTCATGGCAAAATCCTCCTGCTGTATTGATAAATCATTATGATTATACGCCGGTCAGCCGGAGGAATCAAGAGAAAAAACCTCTTCCGAAAGAATTTCGGAAGAGGTTTCGGGAAAACTGTCAGATTTTATGTCCGTCAAAGCCTTTGCCGTTGAAGGTATAGACTTCTTTGAAACCGCAGCTTTTGAGAAGCTCAAGGCTCTCGGCAAAATAACAGTTCAGAAACTGTCCGTTGTGACAGTCCGAGCTGATGATCATCTTTCCGCCCAGCTCGCGGATCGCTTTCAGAAGGAAGGGCTCGGGATACGGGATCGTGCGATAGCCACGGGCGATGGCGCCGGTGTTCAGCTCGAAAATGCCCACCCGTTCTGCCAGCACTTCCACTGCCTCAAGGGCAGCCCTGCGGTAGCGGGGATGTTCCGTATCAAAATAGGGGCGCTCCTCCAGGTTTTTGGTGATGAGGTCGATATGTCCGACGATATCACAGCGGGAAAAGTCCGGCAGCTTTGCACAGTCGGCATAATATGCCTCCGCAAAGGCGAGACCGTCTCCGGAGAAATATTCATCGATGACCTTCTGTACCGCATCGGCATTCCGGTCAAAGCCGACAAATTTATCAAGGGCTCTGAAGCGGAAATAATGTACCGAACCGATCACATAATCATAAAGGTCCAGCTCATCGGTGGGCGAGAAAAGATCGAACTCGATACCGCACCAGATATTCAGCTGTCCCGCATATTTTTCCTTGAGTCTGGCCACTTCGGCGCGGTAGGCCTCTGACTTTCCGGGCTTCAGATAATTTCCGGGCGAATAGGGCATGTGACAATGGCTGGAAAAACCGAGTCCCTCAAAGCCCAGTTCGATGGCGCGCTGCACCATCTCTTCGGGGGTGTCTTTTCCGTCACAGAAGGTACAGTGGGTGTGAAGATTCTGAAGATATTCCATTCTTATCCTTCTTTCAGTTCGTCGGCAGCAAAGGTCACCAGATGCAGCGCCTCGCCGGCATCCTCTTCGTACAGCAGATAGACAAGTCCCGCTTTGCTGTCACAGTTTACTTCCACATAACCGCCCCGATCGGGGTCGACGGGAATACGGACGGGCCAGCTCTTTCCGTCATCGAAAGAAGCCTTCAGCACGACATTTTTCCGTGCGGAGTTGCATTCACAGTTGGCAAAGACAAGCACCTGCGGCATATCTTCCCGCTCGAGCACGGCTGCAGAGCCGAAACAGATGGGGTCGACAAGCTCGGGGACAGGTCTGTACTCTCTCCAGCCGGAATAACCCGAATCACTGATCGCCATCGCCCTGCGGTAGTTCTGATTGCGGATGGCAAGATAAACGCTTCCGTCCGAAAGTTCGGCAGCGACCGTTTCATTGGGAAAGAAAATATCGGGTGTGGTGGCAAGGATATCGCCCATCTGCCAGCTTTCGCCGTCATCCAGGCTGTAAAGAGTCGAGATCTCGCTGGGAGCGTGGGCATGTACCGGCGCGCCGTGGACCTTCGGCACCATCCAGATGGGGACCAGCAGGGTGCCGTTTTTCAGCCTGATGCCGTGTCCCGGGCCGAGGGCATAGGCATTGCGGTAATTGGGCATGGTGGAGGCGGTGATATCAACAGGCTCGCTCCAGGTAAGGCCGTCATCATCGCTGGTCCGGCGCAGCACTCTGCCGCCGTTTACCGAATAATCCTCACAGAAAAGCAGATGGATACGGCCGTTTCTGTCCTCCATCATAACGGGGTTGTTGACGGTGGGATGTTTGTCGGTGCCGCGGGCGAGGAAGATGTCTTCGCCGAAAGTTTTGCCGTGGTCTTCCGACCGGCGGCAGATAATATCCATCATCGCCCAGTCGCTGGAAGATTTTCTGGCTTCGTTATAAAAGATCAGCGTGCCTTTTGAGGTGACCAGCATGCCGGGGATCCGGCGGCGGTCATAGGCAGGATCGGATGTATTTCTCCAAAGTTCGGTGCGTGTCATCTCATCGCACTCCTTTCAAAAGATATTATAACAGCCAGCCTTTTACTTTTCAACCGCTGACCCGGAATTTTTGCCCGCTTCTCTTGAACCGCTGTTTTTTCCATGTTATAATTGGAGCAATGATCAAACTCTGGGAGGTAACATCATGCTTTTATACATCATCCGTCACGGAGACCCCGACTATACCACCGACACTCTGACTCCCCGCGGTATCCTGCAGGCCGAAGCAGTGGGCAGACGCCTTGCCGCCGCCAAGATCGACAAAGTCTTCTCCTCCCCCATGGGAAGAGCGCGTGAGACCGCAGAACCCCTCTGCAGGAGACTGGGCCTTGATTATGAGATCCTCGAATGGACCCACGAGATCGGCGACGAACGCCTTGTGGACTATCCCACCGGTGAGCATAAGACCATCACCCTTTTACAGTACTCCGAGCTGCGCAAAGACGGCCGTCAGGACATCGGTTTTGATGCCTCCTTCACCGATCATCCCATTGTCGCTCCCTCCGATCTGAAAAAAGCGGTCGACTATATCGCCGACAACGGCCGTGCCTTCCTCGAGCGGCTGGGCTATAAGGAGGAAAACGGTGTTTACCGTATTCTGAACCCCAACGAGGAAAAGGTCGCTCTCTTCTGCCACGGCGCCTTCTCGAGAGCGTGGATCGCTTCCCTTCTGCATATCCCCGTTCATATGATGTGGGCAAACTTCGGCTATACCCATACCGGTGTGACCGTACTGGAGTTCAAAAACTACGAAAACGGCTTCACTGTCCCCCACTGCCTGTGCTACTCCGATATCTCCCATATTTACGGTGACGGTCTGGATATGGTCTATGACCGCTATATCGAGATCTGATAAAAGCCTCTCCTTTGCGAAGAGTCCATAAAACAGCAAAAGCCAAGCTTCCGCTTGGCTTTTTTCGTTGTACCCATCACATGACAGAACGATGTCCTCCCTGTTCCGGCAGACCGGGATCAGTTACTCCTCTCCGGCAGATCTGCCGCTGCCGTCTTTGAGACCGCAGACCACAATCACACCGCTGCTCTTATAATTTACAATGAGCGTGACATTTCCGGTTTCCCAGCAGGCGGTGTTCTCTTCACTCGTATCAGGCTTGCCCCAGACTTCTTTCAGCTGAGCAACTTTATATCCGGGTAAAATGCTGTTTACTTCGGCCTCGCTCATTTCTGCTATAGCTGTCAGTGCGGGAAGGTTATCATTGCTTTTCCGCAGGGAATAAGCGATCCGCCAGGCAAAGGCTGCGCATACAACAACAGCGGCAGCGATCAAAAGGCCCATCAGCTTCTTTTTCATACGGTCACGCTCCTTTGCCGGATCACGGTTTCCTGTCTGTTTTTATCATAGCACGATCTGCCCGATTATGCAAGCAGCGTCACATTTCCTCAGGCTGTTCTTCTTTTGTGACAAACTCTCTTGTGTGGGGAT
>JAFQND010000240.1 GCA_017396055.1 Oscillospiraceae bacterium | reverse complement strand
CATGGATATCAAGGATGCCGTCATTTACTTTGTCGGCCCCACTCCTGCCCGTCCCGGTGAAGCCATCGGCTCCGCCGGTCCCACCACTTCCTACCGTATGGACGCTTACAGCCCCACTCTGATCGGTCTGGGTCAGACCGGCATGATCGGCAAGGGCAAGCGCGGTCCCGAAGTCGTCTCCGCCATGAAGGAACACGGCGCTGTTTACTTTGGCGCCATCGGCGGCTGCGGTGCACTGCTGTCTCAGTGCATCAAAAAGGCTGAAGTCATTGCCTATGAAGATCTGGGTGCAGAAGCCATCCGCCGTCTGGAAGTTGAAAACTTCCCCGTTGTCGTCATCATTGACAGTGAAGGCAACAACCTCTATGAAACCGGCCGTGCCGGCTATCTGGAGAGCCTGAAGTAAGTCATCCTGCGAAAGGAGTTTCCTTTGATTCGTTATCGCATCGATCCTGGCCTGGACATCCCCATCTACCAGCAGTTGGTTCATGCCATTCGGACGGATATTAAAAAAGGAGACCTGCCCGACGGTACCCAGCTCCCCACAGTTCAAAATCTGTCAGAAGAGCTGGGTATCGCCCGGGGTACGATCAAACGCGCCTACGATCAACTGGCGCAGCTGGGACTGGTCTCGCTGATCCAGGGACGAGGTACCTTTGTATCTTATCACCCCACAAATGCAGCCAGCAGAAAAGAGAAAGCCATGATCGCCATTGACGGACTACTGAACCGTCTGGAAGAACTGGGGTTGTCTGCATCGGAAATCAGTATACTGATGCATGCAAAGCTCCAGGAACGGGCTGAACAGCTTTGCAATGTAAAAGTTGCCATCGTTGAATGCAATCATGAGACGCTCTCTCAAGTAGCAGACCAGCTCCGGGATATGGAACGTGTAGAGATCTACACCTACCTGTTTGACAATCTCCGGGCCCATCCTGATCAGCTGGATGGAGATCTGGATCTGATCATCACAACGCCGGAGCATGCTCCGTTTCTGGAAACCATCGTTCCCGATCAAAAAAAAATTGCAAGAATTGCCCTGAGACTTTCACCGCGCAGCGTCGCAGGTATTGTGAAGCTTCAGGCCGAAGATGAGCTGGGAATTCTCTGCAGCAGTCTTCGGTTCGGTGCACTGCTTCACGAGACCTGTCGGGTCTACACAGAGCAGGTAAATGTTTCTTCACCGCATTTGCTGAATGAAGAACTTTACATCGATAAGTTCCTGCGAGGGAAAACGGCTGTTTTGGTGCCCGAAGAATTGGAAAAGTACGCCTCCCCCGAAACGTTGCGGAAGCTGACACGCTTCGCCCGAAAGGGTCGTGTGATTCGCTGTTCTTACGAAATGGATGACGGTTCTTTTTTGTACATACAAGAGAAAATCAGCCGCCTTCGCGAGAAAAAAAACAGCTGAGAATTGCAGTTCTTGCAAAATGCAAGAACTGCAATTTTTCTTTCATACCCTTTAGTTCGATGCTCGAGTAGATGCTTTTTTAACTTGACAAAAAGTACATACCCAGATAGTATATAGGTATAGTCAACTCGGACATTTATACAAAAATTCATGAAATTCGAGGTGCAGTTATGGAGAAGAAAGAGAAAAAAGTGCTGGTAATCGGCGTCATCGGCGCCGACGTCCACGCAGTTG
>JAFQND010000239.1 GCA_017396055.1 Oscillospiraceae bacterium | reverse complement strand
GATTATGAGATGGTCGCAGCGCAGAGCTTTTCATCAAGCTATCACTTCCAACGTGTGTTTAGTATTCTTTGCGGTTTCACCATCGGCGAGTATATCCGGAATCGCAGGCTTTCGCTTGCCGGTACAGAGCTTGCCACGGGGAAAGCAAAGGTTATTGACGTTGCGCTGAAGTACGGCTATGAAAGTCCGGACAGCTTTGCAAAAGCATTCCAGAAGTTCCACGGTATATTGCCATCGCAGGCTCGAAATAACGGTAGTATGCTGAAATCCTATTCCCGTCTTGTACTTAAATTTTCTTTGGAAGGCGGTTGTACTATGAATTACAGGATTGAAGAAAAAGGCGAAATCATTTTGACGGGATATAAACGTCGTTTTGAAGGTGTGCCCGGAGAACGAGAAGAACAAGAAAAAGACATGTACGTTACAACAAGACCGTGGCAATACATTTTGGGTGCCTTGGCTGGTGATATTGAAACGGAGTATAATGTCATTGCAAACATTGACGATACCGGATACGACTTTTATATAGCAAATCAATTGACCGAATATTACAGAAATAACCTTAATAAGGAATGTATCCTCGGTGAAGAATTTGCGAGTCATTATGAGAACATCACCATACCTAAATGCACTTATGCAATATTTGAAACAGAGAGATGCTCATATCCAACACTTGTTTTTCTTGAACTTAGGCGAAAGATTGCAAGTGAATGGCTTCCTACATCGGGATATCAATTAGCAGATTCTCCGGAAATTGTGGTATCTCATTGGTACAGACGAGACAAAAGTGGTGAACGGTACCGTGAGTTGTGGATACCTATTATTAAGTGCGAATAACCCTTATGCCGCCCGTGTTTTGCGGGCGGCATATTTTATGGTTGTACACTCAGTCGAGTGTTTGATTTGGTCAGGTTAAAACAACCGCACAAAATAATTGGAGCATTGCATGAATTGATCGCTATAGTTGAATCGTTCACATTTTTCTGCTATAATATAGCTACTCTAAAAGAAACACGACCTTTACATACCCCTTTGTATCCAAACATAGAAGCCAGTTGAACTGTTGTGCAGAGCTAAGTATCACTTACCGGAAAAGAATAACGAATTTTTCTTCGCCAATTTTTCGGAGAATTGATACCAGACTTTGATACCAAAACAGTACAAAACGTGCTGAGAGCACAGAGAATACAGAGAAAAACGAGAAATTTTGAGAGAAATCTCACGGGAATCAGCCCAAAATAAGGCGAAAAGTAACTGTGGGAAGGAACTCGTAAGCGAGTGGGAATAATTTCGCATATTGATCCTAAGAGGTCTGAAATCGTTCGATTTCAGACCTCTTATTTATTTTGACATATATTATTCTTATCATCGCTGATAAGATTTTGATAAGTATCCGTCGTACAGCTAAGACAATATAAAAAGAAATTGCCGGGCAATTTATAATTGCGCCCATGGGAAATAAATGGTATAATGAGCATGGTATTCAAATCATCTGTTTATTTGCAGAAAGGATGAATCAGGAATGAAACAATACGTTGGAGAAAAACGCGGGCGGCTGGAAGGTCTGGACAAAGCCACCGGCCGTGCGCTGTATGCAGGCGACTACCGTATGGAGAATATGCTCGAGCTGGTCCTTGTCCGTTCGACAATCAGCCACGGCTCGGTCCGCAGCATTGACGTTTCTGCGCTTCCCGAAGATGTAATGGTCTTTACCGGAAAAGACTGCGCCGAAAATATTGTTGCAGACATTTTTTGTGATACCCCGGTCTTCGCCGGTGAACGGATCCTCTATCTGGGTGAACCCATTGCCGTCGTCGCAGCAGATACCAGAGAAAAAGCAGAGGCAGCAGCAAAGCTGGTAAAGGTCGAATATGACCTGCTTCCGGTCGTCCGTGATGTCGAGGATGCAAAAAATCCTGCGATGCCCGTGCTGCACGGTGAATCGAACCTTCTGACCGATTTCTTCAATGAAAAAGGCAATGTGGAAAAAGGCTTTGCGGAAAGCTATCTGATCGTGGAGGATGATTTTGAAACTCCCCCGCAGGATCACGGCTATATGGAGCCTGATGCCTGTTTTGCTTATGTGGAAGATGACCGGCTGATGGCATATACTTCCTCTCAGAATGTTTTTGCTGACAGAGTCATGATCTGCCGCGCTCTGGGTCTTACGCCCGAGCAGGTACGCGTGCGCGCAGCTTTTGTCGGCGGCGGCTTCGGCGGCAAAGACGGACATACCTGTCAGATCTATCCCTGTCTGGTTTCCTGGCTGACCAAGCGTCCGGCAAAAATCGTTCTGGACAGACGGGAAGTTCTGGCCTGCACCTATAAGCGTCACGGCATCAAGATGCATGTAAAGATGGGCTTCTCGAAGGAAGGCAAAATGCTGGCCTTTGACGGCAGCGCAGTTCTGGATACCGGCGCATACGCGGGCTATGGCGCATCTGTCCATGGTCTGTTTACCGAGCATTTCACCGGTCCTTACGATATTCCCAATGTGCGCCTGAAAACTGAAACTTACTATACCAACAAGGCTACCGCCCATGCAATGCGCGGTTTCGGCGCCCCTCAGGGAGCTTTTGCGACAGAGTCCATCATCAGCCGCGCCATTGCCAGACTGGGACTCGACCCCATTCAGATGCGTCTCGACAACGCTCTGGAAAAAGGTTCCACCGGTTCCCTCGGTCAGCCGATGGATCACTGTGTCGGTCTGAAAGATGCGCTGAAGCTGGTACAGGAATCTGATCTGTGGAAAGAGCGTGCGGCCAATACCGATCCTTATGTGGGATACGGTGTAGCAGGCGGCTTTTTGAGCTGCGGACTCGGCCAGAAGATCACCGACAATGCAAAAGTCTCTGTGCAGGAACGTGAAGACGGCGGCTTTGATATCGGCGTCGGCCTTGTAGACATCGGTCAGGGCAGCGGCACCGCTCTGGCTGCCATGGCGGCGGATCTGCTGGAAACAGATATCGAAAACATCCATATGGTCATGGCAGATACCGACAAGACCGAAGACTGCGGTCCCACCGCCGCATCCCGCTCGGTATTTATCGCCGGCAACGCTCTGATGGCTGCGGTGAAGCAGTATAAAAAAGCAAAAGAAGCAGCAGAGTGCGGCATCGTTCCGGCAAAGGGCGAGGCTGCTTTCCCCGAATCCACCATGGATATGGGCCGTATCGGCTTCCCCCATGCGATGTATACCTTTGTGGCACAGGCAGTAAAACTGCGCGTCGACCCGGTCACGGGCAGCGTTTCGCTTCTGGATATTGCAGCAGCTACCGAATGCGGCAAGGTGATCAATCCTCTGGGCCTTTCCGGTCAGATCCAGGGCGGTATCGGCATGTCCATCGGCTTCTGCCTCGGTGAGGACTGCTCGTTCAAAGACGGCGTACTGGTCCACAAGGACTTCTCCACCTATCTGATGCCGACCGCAATGGATGTACCCAATATCGCAAGCTATCATGTGGACGCTTATGAAGTCTCCGGTCCTATGGGCGTAAAAGGCGCCGCGGAAGTCTCCACGGTCTCTATTGCCGCCGCGATCAATGAAGCGGTCCGTCAGGCATCGGGTGCAGAACTCAACAAACTGCCGCTGAGCCCGGAAGAAATTCTGAAGGCTCTGGAATCTCGCGAAGAATAACACAGGAGGATGAGTATATGTCGATGTTTTATCAGCCGCTGACGGCAGAAGAGGCGATCGCATATCTGGCCAGAGAAAACACCATGGCCTGTGCAGGCGGAACGGACCTCTATGTGAACAGAAAACACGGTAAGTTTCTGGATAAAGATTACGTCAGTCTGGATAAGCTGCAGGAATTGAAGCAGGTAACCAAAAAGGCGGACGGCTGGCATGTGGGAAGCATGGTGAATTTTGCCTGTGCGGAAAAGTTAGAGATCCCCGGAGCAGCATGCCTTGCCATGGCAGCAGCGGAAGTGGGCGCACCCCAGATCCGCAACAGAGGCACCGTGGGCGGCAATATCGTTTCCGCCTCTCCGGCAGCAGATTCTGTACCGGCACTGATGGCACTGGACGCAAAAGTGATGCTGAGATCGGTCAGCGGCGAAAGAGTCGTCCCCCTTACCGATTTTATGAAAGGTCCGGGCAAAACAGATCTGAAACCGGGCGAACTGATGACTGAGATCATCGTCCCCGAAGGAAAAGGAAGCTCTGTCTTCAGCAAGGCGGGCAAGCGAAACGCCCTCGCCATTGCCGTCTGCAGCCAGGCGGTCTATCTGGAGACCGAAAACGGAAAGATCACTGAAATCCGTGTGGCACTGGGCTCTGTAGCCCCCACTGCAGTACGCGCATACCGCGCAGAAGCACTGCTGAAAGGCACAGAAGAAAAAGCTCTGACCTGTGCCGAATTCAAAGCGGCACTGAAAGCTGCACTGCTGGAAGACATCTCTCCCATCGATGATGTCCGCGCGACCAAAGAATACCGCCAGACCGTGGCATTCCGTATGCTGATGCATAATCTGAGCGTATTGTGGAAGGAGGAGACCGTATGCTGAACATTCAATTAACCGTAAACGGTGAATTACATACGATCCTGATCGATCCGGCAGAAACCCTGCTTCATGTACTGAGAGAAAAGCTGGGCCTCACCGGCACAAAGGAAGGCTGCGGCGAAGGCGACTGCGGCGCATGTACGATCCTCGTAAACGGCAAGAGCGTGAACTCCTGTATCTATCCTGCCATTCAGGCAGACGGATGTGAGATCCTGACTGTGGAAGGCGTGGAGAAAAACCCGAAACTGGCACGGATCCAGCAGGCATTTGTAGATCACGGCGCCGTTCAGTGCGGCTTCTGTTCTCCCGGCATGATCATGGCGACCTGTGCACTTCTGGATGAAAATCCCACCCCCACCGACGAAGAGATCCGCCGGGGCCTTTCCGGTAATCTCTGCAGATGCACCGGCTATCAGGCCATGGTCGACGCAGTAAAATCTCTGATTTGAATTCATAATTTGTTAAATACTTATTGACAGAATCTGACAGACATTTTATAATATTAAAATGGGGAAGAAAGTTCCACCAAAATAAAAGAAAAGGCAGGGATTGTACGTGAATCTCGACAAGATCTTTCATCTGAAAGAACGCAACACCACTGTAAAGACCGAGATCGTAGCCGGTATCACCACATTTATGACCATGGCTTATATCTTGGCAGTTAACCCCAGCATCCTTTCCGCTTCCGGCATGGACAGCGGCGCAATCTTCACCGCAACCGCAGTTGCTTCCTGCGTTGCTACCCTTCTGATGGCTATCTTTGCAAACCAGCCTCTGGCACTGGCTCCCGCTATGGGTCTGAACGCCTACTTTGCTTACACTGTCGTTCTCGGCATGGGCTACAGCTGGCAGCAGGCACTGGCAGCCATCTTTGTTGAAGGTATCATCTTCATTCTGCTGTCCGTTACCAACGTCCGCGAAGCGATCTTCAACGCCATCCCCACCAACCTCAAGCACGGCGTTTCTGTTGGTATCGGTATGTTCATTACCTTTATCGGTCTGCAGAACGCAAAGATCGTTGTCAACAACGATTCTACCCTGATCGATATGTTCTCCTTCGTTTCCTGCGCTCAGGAAGGCACCTTCTCCTCTGTCGGCATCAGCGTTGTTCTGGCTCTGGTCGGCACCCTGATCACCGCAATCCTTCTTGTCAAGAACATCAAGGGCGGCATCCTCTGGGGCATTCTGATCACCTGGGTACTGGGCATGGTCTGCCAGCTGGTCGGTATTTACGTACCTGATCCCGCAGCCGGCTTCTACAGCCTCTTCCCCGATTTCTCCAACGGCATCTCCATCCCCAGCATGGCTTCCACCTTCTGCAAGATGGACTTCTCTATCATGAAGACTCTGGACTTCCTGGTCATCATGTTCGCATTCCTGTTTGTAGACGTATTTGATACCCTGGGTACTCTGGTCGGTGTTGCTTCCAAGGCTAACCTGCTGGACAAGGACGGCAAGCTGCCCAAGATCAAGGGCGCTCTGATGGCTGACGCAATCGGCACCACCTTCGGCGCAATGTGCGGTACTTCCACCGTTACTACTTACGTAGAAAGCGCTTCCGGTGTTGCAGAAGGCGGCCGTACCGGTCTGACTGCTATCACCACTTCTGTCCTGTTCGCTATCTCCCTGTTCCTGTCTCCCCTGTTCCTGGCTATCCCCTCCTTCGCAACCGCTCCCGCTCTGATCATCGTAGGCTTCCTGATGATCACCTCCATCACCAAGATCGATTTCAGCGATTACTCCGAAGCAATTCCTGCTTTCATCGCTATCATCGCTATGCCCTTCCTGTACTGCATCTCTGAGGGTATCTCTCTTGGTATCATCTCCTACGTTGTTATCAACGCTTTCGGCGGCAAGGAAAAGAGAAGCAAGGTTACCATCCTGATGTACGTCCTGGCAGTTCTCTTTGTAGCCAAGTACTTCCTCATCTGATGATCGCCTGAAAAGGTCATCTCTGAAGATCACAAAAAGCACCTCCCCCGACGGGAGGTGCTTTTTTTACGCATAGCGACTTGTTTCTATTTACAATTCGCTTAAAAGATAGTACACTGTAGATAAAAGAAATGGTCGGCAAAATACCTTTTGCTTAACGGAGGAGCCCTATGGAAGTCGGAGCATTGATCGTTGCAGCTGGCATGTCCAGCCGTATGGGAGAGTTCAAGCCCATGCTGCATATCGGTACGATCTCGGTCGCGGAGAGAATTATCGCGACCTTCAGCCGCGCAGGCGTCAGTAAGATCGTAATGGTCACCGGTTATAACGCTGCTGCGCTGGAGCGCCACCTGGCCGGAAGAGGAATCATTTTTCTGAGAAATGAAGATTATGAAACGACCCAGATGTTCGACTCGGTGAAGATCGGGCTGCGCTATCTGGAAGATAAATGCGATAAAGTGCTTTTCACACCGGTGGATGTTCCGCTTTTTACCGCCCATACCGTCAAAACGATCCTGGAATCGGACGCACAACTGGCATGTCCGGTCTGCCGGGGAGAAAAAGGACACCCGCTGATGATTGGCAATACCCTGATCCGCGAGATCCTTGCGGACAGCGGCGAACAGGGGCTTCGGGGTGCGACATCACGGTGCAGCGCGCCGGTCCGGCTCATACCGGTAGAAGATTACGGCACTCTTTGCGACGCGGATACACCGGAGGATTTTGCCGCACTGGTCGACTACCACAACCGCCAGCTGGCGCGTGCCTCGGTGGAAGTATCCCTTGTAAAAGAAAAAGTCTTTTTCGACCGAAAGACGGCCATGCTGCTGCATCTCGTGGATGAAACAAAATCTGTACGGGCAGCAGGCAAACGGATGCAGCTGAGTTATTCCAGCTGCTGGAACATGATCCGCCGGTTGGAGGAGCAGCTGAGCTATCCGCTGATTGAACGCACCCAAGGCGGTGCGGACGGCGGCACCAGTGTTCTGACCGACCGGGGCAGGACTCTTCTGGAAAAATACATGGAGTATGAGAAAAAGGTCAGAGACGCGGCAGAAGATCTGTTTGATGTTTATTTCGGAGGAATGTTCTGATGAAGAAAAAACAACGCCTCATCTTACAGATCATGCTGGCGGTCCTGATGATCGGTATTCTGGTTTCATTTTCCGTGGGACAATATCCCGTGCCCCCGGACGCGGTGGTAGGAATTCTGGCCAAAAAAGCAGGTCTGCCCATCGAAAGCTTCTGGACAGGAGCCATGGAGACGGCTGTATGGAACATCCGTCTTCCGAGAGTGATTCTCAGCATCATGGTCGGTATGTCTCTCGCAGCTGCCGGAGGCGCCTATCAGGGCGTCTTTCAGAATCCGATGGCATCGCCGGATATTCTTGGCGCGTCGGCGGGAGCCGGATTCGGCGCCGCACTGGCGATTCTGCTGGGCGCTTCTTCAGCAGGCATCATGACGGGTGCATTCGGCTTCGGTATGGTCACGGTGGGGCTGGTTTTTCTGGTAAGCCATCGGGCAAAGGGCGACCGGATACTGGGACTCGTACTGTCCGGCATCATGATCTCCACTCTCTTTCAGTCCGGAACATCGTTTCTGAAGCTTGTCGCAGACCCCGGCAATCAGCTGCCGCAGATCACCTACTGGCTGATGGGCAGCCTGAGCGGCGCCAGATGGGCGGATGTCGGCTTTGCCGTCGTTCCGATGATATTGGGATGGATCCCTTTGCTGCTGCTGCGGTGGCAGCTGAATGTGATCACCGTGGGAGATGACGAGGCAAAGACACTGGGTATCCATCCTCAGAGGCTCCGGCTGCTGATCGTTGTCTTTTCCACCCTGATCACGGCATCTGCCGTTGCGGTCAGCGGTATCATCGGCTGGGTGGGTCTGGTGATCCCCCATATCACCCGCCGGCTGGTGGGAAATGATTACCGTTATCTCATGCCGGCTTCCATGATGGGCGGCGGGATCTTCCTTTTGCTGGTGGACAATCTCTCGCGAAGCTTGACCGCCTCCGGTATTCCGATCGGAATTCTGACCGCATTTATAGGTGCGCCATTCTTTTTATGGATGATCACCGGAAAGGGAGCGCGCGATGAGCATTGAGGTCAAGAACTTAAGCTTTTCTTATGGTAAAAAACAGATTCTTCACGATATCAGCTTCCGGGCAGAAAAAGGAGAATTCCTTTCTGTTCTGGGGCCGAACGGTGCGGGAAAAAGCACGTTGTTTCGCTGCATTCTGGGACTGCTGCCCGACTATTCCGGTGAGGTACTGATAAATGGGCATGATATCAAAAACTTTTCTGCCAGAGAGGCTTCCCGTCAGATCGCCTATATCCCCCAGAACAGCACCCCGACATTTCACTACAGCGTACTGGATATCGTACTGATGGGGCGTACCAACCGCGCCGGTACTTTTGGAAATCCCGGAAAGGAAGACGAACAGGCGAGCCTGGCGGCACTGGAAAAGATCGGGATCGGCGCTTTGAAAAACCGTTCTTTTCATAAGCTCTCGGGAGGAGAACAGCAGCTGGTGCTGATCGCCCGGGCACTGGCGCAGGATGCGCCGGTACTGCTTCTGGATGAACCCACGGCGAGTCTCGATTACGGCAATCAGATTCTGGTTCTGGAACAGGCAAAAAAGCTTTCGGCCGAAGGTTATACCGTCATTCAGACCACCCATCATCCCGAACAGAGCTATCTGTATTCAGACCGCATCCTTGCACTGCAAAACGGAAGGATTATAGCCGACGGAAAGCCCTGTGAAGTATTGACCACAGAGCTGATGAAAGAGCTCTATCATGCGCAGGTCGGCGTGGTCAGTCTATTTGACGATGCTGCCCGGGTCTGTATCCCGGCGGAATTTATCGATCAGAAAGGAAACAGACAATGAAAAAGAAAATACTGGCATCTGTTATAATCCCCCTTCTGTTTCTGGCAGGCTGCGGCCTGAGCCGGAGCGATACAGCTTCCGGACAGATGACAGAGTTTACCGACTCCCTCGGCAGAACGGTGACTGTACCGGAACAGATCACAGAGATCGCCATCAGCGGCCCGCTGTCTCAGGTCTATATCCTGCCTCTGGCGGGTGATCTTCTGGTGGGCGTGAGCAATGCCTTTGCAGAAGACGCCCGTAGCTATCTTCCGGAGGAGATCCTGGATAAAACGGAGATCGGTCAGCTTTACGGCGGCAAGAGAGAGATGGATCTGGAGGCACTTTTAGCGGCTGATCCGGATGTGGTGATCGATATCGGTCAGGCAAAGGGAGCCATGGCGGAAGATTTTGATGCTCTGACAGACCAGACGGGTATTCCCTTTATCCATATCGACGCGGATGTTTCCACCGCTGCAGACGCATACCGCACGCTGGGAAAACTGCTCAACAGAGAAGAAAAAGCCGAAGAACTTGCTCTCTGGTGTGAGACTACCTATCAGAATACGCTGGAGCTGATGGAAAAAGTCGACGGGAACAACGCCAGAAAGACACTTTTGTACTGTCTGGGCGAAAAGGGAACCAATGTGATCGCAGAAGGGTCTTTCCACGCACAGATCGTCAACCTGATGAGCGAAAATATCGCTGTCATCGAAGATGTTGTCTCCAGCGGCGACGGCAATCAGGTGGACCTGGAACAGATCCTGCTCTGGGACCCGGATGTGATCGTGTTTGCCTATGACAGCTGTTATGATACCGTGGAGGGATCCGCCCAATGGCAGAACAGCAGGGCAGTGATGCAGGGCTCTTATTATGAAGCCCCCTATGGCCCTTACGGATGGCTCTCCTCCCCGCCGGCTGTCCAGAGTTATCTCGGTATGCTTTGGCTGGGCGCAGTTTTGTACCCCGAATATATCTCCTATGACCTTCAGGAAGAAGTGACCGCATATTATGAGCTGTTTTACGGGTGTGACCTGACCGACGAAATGTATGCCGCTCTTGTGGAAAATTCACTTTCGGAAAACACCGGCAGCTGACGCTGTATCCCGGTCATACGATTGATCCTTCTGAACATATCGCTGTAAATGCAACATCAACAGAGGTTTATATGAAAGTTCCCGCTCCCCTTTACAAAGATCCGATCTATGACGGCGCTGCGGATCCCATGGTGATCCGCAAAGAATCGGACGGAAAATTCTATATGTTCTATACCCAGCGTCGCGCAAATCAGCAGGTCGAAAATGTATCCTACTGTTACGGCACGGCGATCGGCGTCGCAGAATCGTCCGACGGTGCCCGCTGGCATTACCGCGGTGCGCTCGATCTGGGCTTTGAGTTCGGACACAACACCTATTGGGCGCCTGAGATCGTCTATTCTCCCGATGACGGACTGTACCATATGTATGTCTCTTATATCGTCGGTGTCTATGCCGATTGGGAAGGCAATGCCTCCATCGAGCATTATACCTCGGCAAATCTGTTTTACTGGGACCATGTGGGAAGCCTCAGCTTCGGTTCTGCGCGGATCATTGATCCCTGCTGCTTCAGACTTCCGAACGGAAAATGGCGCATGTGGTACAAAGACGAATACCAGAACTCGGCCACCTGTTATGCCGACAGCGACGATCTTTATACCTGGGAATACAGGGGCATTGCGGCGGGTGATCAGCCCCAGGAAGGCCCCAATGTCTTTGAGTTTGCCGGAAAATACTGGCTGATCGCCGATATCTGGAAAGGCCAGGCCGTTTATTCCTCTGATGACTGTGAGCATTTTGTCCGCCAGAAGACGGATATCCTCGTGGAAGACGGTCTGCGCAGAAATGACAATTACCGAGGTGCCCATGCCGATGTATTCGTCGCGGGCGATCGTGCCTTCATCGTCTACTTCACCCATCCGGACCCGGATTATCATCCCCGCAGTGCCGTTCAGATGGCAGAGCTCAAGGTCATAGACGGCATTCTCACCTGTGACAGAAATGCAGAGATCGACTGCGACTGGCGTTTCTGAAAAAATCTGTAAGCAGCCGAAAATAAAATATTCCCTGTTCCGGGCCGCCGAAATTTCACATCGGGATTTCGGCGGCTTTGCTTTACAAAACAGATTTTTCGCAAAAAAAATTTCAGAAATATTGAAAAAAACATTTGACTTTATCGATTTAGTGTGCTATAATTCGTAATAATCAATCAAGAAGGAGGCAGCCAGAATGTTGAACGGTAAGTTTTACTTTTACTTTTATTACTTTAAAAAGGGCTGCCCGCTTCCTGTGACATCCAAGGTCTAAGTGCCATTGGAGTAAACAACAACGGACAGTCCGCTTTCGCTGCGCATTTTAAGGCGCTTATGAAAGTGGATTTTTTATTTGCCCAAATCTATTTTTAAGAACCGAGGTAATCCACCATGCAGATGACATTCCACAGAAAGCTCCCGATCCCCCAGGAAGTCAAAGCAGAATTTCCGCTGACCGAACGAATGGAAATGATCAAAGCCCAGCGCGACGAAAGTATCAAGGCTGTTTTTGACGGCCACCTGGATAAATTCCTTCTGATCATCGGTCCCTGCTCCGCTGACCACAGCGAACCCGTTCTTGAATATATCTCCAGACTCCGCCGGATCCAGGAACAGGTATCCGACAAGATCATCATCATCCCGAGAATTTACACCAACAAACCCAGAACCACCGGTCAGGGCTATAAAGGCATGCTCCATCAGCCCGACCCCGAGGCAAAGCCCGACATGTACAAGGGCATCGTTGCCATCCGTGAGCTGCACCTCGCTGCCCTGCGCGATTATGACTTCTCCTGCGCAGATGAAATGCTCTATCCCGAAAACTACCGCTACCTCTCCGACCTGCTGTCCTATGTTGCAGTCGGCGCCCGCTCTGTCGAAAACCAGCAGCATAGACTGACCGCAAGCGGTATTGAGGTGCCCGTCGGCATGAAAAACCCCACCGGCGGCGACCTCAGCGTCATGATGAACTCCATCGTCGCCGCACAGGCCAGCCACACCTTCCTCTACCGCGGCTGGGAAGTAACCAGCGCAGGCAATTCTTACGCCCACGCCATTCTCCGCGGTTATATTGATTTCACCGGAAGAAGCACTTCCAACTATCATTACGAGGATCTGCTGCGGGTCGAAGAGCTGTACGAGAAATCCAATCTTGTTAATCCTTCTATCATTGTCGATACCAACCACAACAACTCCGGCAAAAAGTATCTGGAACAGATCCGCATTGCGAAAGATATCGTACACAGCCGCAGACAGAATCCCGACATCAAGCGCCTTGTAAAAGGTCTGATGATCGAAAGCTATCTGGAAGACGGCGCACAGGGTATCGGAGAACACGTCTTCGGCAAGTCGATCACCGACCCCTGCCTTGGCTGGGAAAAGACAGAACAGCTGATTCTGGATCTGGCAGACAAACTTTGATAAATTAACAGGCGAGTGGATCAGGGCGGTACGGATACAATTTTACCCGTTTTGTGTTATCAGGGCCTCACTTGTTCCGCACAGGTGAGGCCTCTCTTTGAAAGGACGCAGTGATATGGCAAGCAAGCTGGAGGAAGCAAGAAAAATCATAAACGAAGCAGATGCACAGATGGCAGAACTGTTCATCAGACGGATGAAAGCTGTCGAGATGGTCTATGAGCATAAAAAAGAGTTCGGTCTGCCCGTCCTCGATCAGAAGAGAGAAGACGCGGTCATCGAAAAAAATGCCGCGCTCGTTGAAGACCAGGTGCTGAAAAGCTATTATATCGACTTTCTCAAGCAGATGATGACCATATCCAGAACCTATCAGTACCGGATGCAGAGCGGTCTGAAGGTGGCATACAGCGGCGTGGAAGGTGCCTTTGCCCACATTGCCGCGGGCAGGATCTTCCCCGAAAGTACTATGATCCCCTGTAGGGACTTCAAGGCGGCTTACGATTCCGTTGTGAACGGGGAAAGCGACGCAGCGGTCCTGCCCATCGAAAACAGCTATGCCGGCGAAGTGGGACAGACCATCGACCTGATCTTTTCGGGCGGGCTTTTCATCAACGGAATCTATGAGCTCGAGATCCACCAGAATCTTCTCGGTATTCCCGGCGCATCTGTCTCGGATATAAAAAAAGTGATCAGTCATCCCCAGGCTCTTGCCCAATGTCATGACTATATCGAAATGCGCGGTCTTGACGCAGAACAGGCGACCAATACCGCCGTGGCGGCAAAAATGGTGGCAGATGCCAACGACAAATCGCTGGGAGCCATCGCCAGCGCCGAAACCGCCGAACTCTACGGTCTCAGCATTCTGGAAGCCAACATCAACACAAGCGGCGAGAACACCACCCGCTTTGCGGTGCTTTCCAAGGTGAAGGCCAATTCGCCCGCATTGTCCAGTTCGATCCTGATGTTCACAGTAAAGCATGAAGCCGGTTCTCTCGCAAACGCCATCAGCATTATCGGCAAATACGGCTATAATATGACGGCCCTTCGCAGCCGGCCGCTGAAGAAACACTCCTGGCAGTATTATTTCTATATCGAGATCGACAGCACCCTCGACACCGAAGACGGTCAGAAGATGCTGGAGGAACTGAGCAGGGTCTGTGACAAGCTGAAAGTGTGCGGAACTTTTGCACCGCACGCCGAGATATGATACAATAGAACTGTACAGGCAAAAAAAGCCATAGATTATCCGATCGGAGAGATTCAGAGATGACCGCGACATTCAAACCCTGTACCCTTACAGGAAAAATAGATGCACCCGCGTCAAAAAGCATGGCGCACAGATATCTGATCGGGGCGGCTCTGTCCGGACAAGTCTGTGTTCTGTCCGGTGTGGACCGAAGTGAGGACATTCTGGCGAGTATCGACTGTCTCAAAGCCCTCGGCGCAGAAATCACCATCGACAAAGACATCGTGACCATTGACCCAAGCGGCTTTATGCAGACAGAATCCCCCGTTCTGGAGTGCCGTGAAAGCGGCAGCACCCTGCGGTTTTTCATTCCGCTGGCGCTCTGTCTGGGCAAACCTATTACTTTGCGCGGCAGTGAAAGGCTTCTGGAAAGACCGCTGGACCTCTATGAGGAGCTCTGCCGCGAAAAGGGCTTTCTCTTTCAGAAAGACAAAAACTCCGTAACGGTCTGCGGCAGACTGGAAAGCGGAGACTATCAGCTGCGGG
>JAFQND010000238.1 GCA_017396055.1 Oscillospiraceae bacterium | reverse complement strand
TTTCTTCATCTCTTCTTCCAGCCATACCTTAAAGGACCTCAGGTCATTTTCGGTGGTCTCAAGGTCATTGAACGCGTTGATCATATCAAAGAGCATGGCATGGGAATAGACTGCGTCGCGGTCATGTTCCGCCTTGCCTTCAGCCACGCCCATAAAGGTGGTCATCAGGGTGCCGATATCCACGGTGGTGGCTTCGATGGTCAGCGGATAGGAAGAAAGGGTGTCCTCCTGTACATCGTCGATATAGGTGGTCATGCCCTGCGACACCGAATAGATCAGTGCGATGCCGATAATGCCGATGGAGCCGGCAAAGGAGGTCAGCAGGGTACGGCCCTTTTTGGAGACCAGATTCTTCAGCGACAGCCCGAAGGAGGTTGCCATCGACATGGAGGGCTTTTTCCCGCGGCGCTTTCCTGAGGCTTCCAGTTTCTCTTTGTCGGCAGCAGCCAGCTTTTCTGCCTCGTCCTCCGAAAGCGGATCAGAGTCGCTTAAAAGATTGCCGTCCAGCATCCGGATAATACGGGTGGAATACTGCTCGGCCAGCTCGGGGTTATGGGTGACCATGACGACCAGCCGGTCTTTTGCCACTTCCTTGAGGATATCCATGACCTGAATGGAGGTCTCGGTGTCCAGTGCGCCGGTGGGCTCGTCGGCGAGGATAATATCGGGATCATTGACCAGGGCACGGGCAATGGCCACGCGCTGCATCTGGCCGCCCGACATCTCACTGGGCCGCTTTTTCAGCTGATTGCCCAGACCCACAGCTTCCAGTGCCTCGGCGGCACGTTTTCTCCGTTCTGTTTTGCTGACGCCCGAAAGGGTCAGAGCCAGCTCGACATTCTGAAGCACAGTCTGGTGAGGGATCAGGTTATAGCTCTGAAAAACAAAGCCAATGGAATGGTTGCGGTAGGCATCCCAGTCACGGGCGCGGAAATCTTTGGTGGAGCGGCCGTTGATCACAAGGTCGCCGTCGGAATACTGGTCGAGACCGCCGATAATATTGAGCATGGTGGTCTTGCCGCAGCCGGAGGGGCCTAAGATCGAGACAAATTCGCTCTCACGGAACTGCAGGCTGACACCTTTCAGGGCGTGAACGACCGTGTCACCGGCGGGATAATCTTTTTTGATGCTTTTCAGTTCCAGCATCGAAGCATTCTTCCTTTCGTGTCTTGGAACAAATCATATTGAATTAGTTTATTATACCATGAAAAACGCTGTCTGTAAGTAAAGTTCGGGTAAATTCAGAAAGAGTTTACTTTTATTTGCGGACACCTGTCCTTCTGTCAGGGTTGTTTCTCCCGAAAAGATATGGTATAATCAAGTTACAGAAGTATATTCCCTCTCACGAAAGGATGATACGATGAACAAAACGATGTTTCGCCAGACCCTTTCTCTGCTTTTTGCAGCATTTCTCGCTATGGGCTTGCTGGTCTTCTGTCCCGTGAAGGCACATGCGGCGGGAGAGACGATAGACAATGCGATCAGTATTCAGCTGAATACTTCCAACCCCACCAAAGATGTTTACTATACCAAGACCTGGAGCTATGAAAACGCCAGAGATGCTCATTTTGTTCGCTTCGAATTGACGATGAGCAGCCAAGTTTCGTTCTCTGTCATAAACGAGGGAAGCTCCAAGGTCATCCCACTTCTGTATACTGTCTATCGTGCCGACGGTCAGCCGATCTGGGAGGGAGCACATGATATGTCCTTCGTCGGTCTGGACGCAGGTGTCTATTATGCCAGCATGCGCCCCGACAGCAGCCTGTACCGTTTCCAGAAAGGCGATGCCCCGGTCGAGATCCAATACGGCATCCGCGGCAGCGGCACCCGTTCCTTTGAGATAGAGCCCAACAACGACCCTTCCACCGCCAAAACTCTCCCCCGCGGCGGACTTCAGCAGGGCCGTGTCGGCAGAAGCGATAACAAGTCGACTTCCGACACGAAAGACTTCTGGTCCTTCGAAGCAGAGGCGGGTCATTCCTATCGGATGGTCTTCACCCAGTACGGCATCAACGGCACCGATGTGAAGGCATATGTGACCCAGCCCGGCGCCAAGATCAATACCAAGACCCCGCTGACCTGTCAGCGCAGAACAAAAGACGGCCATCTCTTTGTGGATGTCCCTGTTGAAACTTCCGGCACCGCTTATCTGCTGTTCAGTTATTCCGGCGATTATACCACCTATTCCATCCGTATGTTCGACCTGACCGACCACAATCTGGTGGAGGAAAAAGGCAGATGGAACCAGAAAAACGGCAAATGGTACTATCTGGACAGCCTTGATGATGTTGTTACCGGCTGGCGTTATATCGGAAGAAAATGGTATTTCTTTGACAAGTCCGGTGTAATGAAAACCGGTTGGCTCTATGACGGCGGTAAATGGTATTATATGGACAGCTCTGGCGTGATGAAGACCGGCTGGCAGTATACCGGCGGCAAATGGTACTACATGGACGATTCCGGTGCCATGCTCACCGGATGGCAGCGCATCAGCCGCAAGTGGTACTATCTGGAAAATTCCGGTGCCATGGTCACCGGATGGAAACAGCTCGGCGGCAAATGGTACTACATGGACAGCTCCGGCGCTATGGTAACGGGAACACAGACTATCTCCGGCAAAACTTATCGCTTTAACACAAGCGGTGCGTGGATAAACTGAACCTTTCAAAGGCAGGCACATTGTGCCTGCCTTTTCCCTTGACCGCCCCTTCCCCCTGTGCTACAATGAAACTGACATCAAACAGGGAGGTCTTTTCATGAAACGTACCGTCCGCCAGGACCCCTTCTTCCTCGACCAGCCGCCGCTGGCTTTTCTTGACGAGCTCCGCTCTCCCATGCATCATCGCCCCGACTCCTATAACACCCGCTCCATGGAACCGGGCGAGATCAATGTAAACGGCCTTTATCTTGCCGAAACTTTCCCCGAAGGCGAAGCGCTTCTGAAAACCGTCTATGACGATTTCGCTGCCTTTACAAAAGAATATGCCATCGCGGGCGAAGCTTTCCCCGTTTATCTGAAAAAGTCCGAGACCGCCTGCTTCGAGGCGTATACTGTGGATATCCGCTCTGACTGCGTCATCATCTCCGCCGCCGACACCGAAGGCATCCGCAGAGGCATCATCCGCCTGGAAGACGAGCTGAAACGAAGCGAAGCTCCTTTCCTGACCCCCAAATTCATCTCCCGCTCCCCTAAGATCCGCAGCCGCATCACCCGCTGCTTCTTCAGCCCCATCAACCGTCCGCCCAAATACGGCGACGAGCTTTCGGACGATATCGACTATTACCCCGACGAATATCTCAACCGGCTGATGCACGACGGTGTCAACGGTGTATGGATCTATTCCCGGTTTTCCGATCTTGTCCCCTCTTCTATCATTGAGGAGTACGGAAAGGGCCATGAGTCCCGTATTGAAAAACTGAACCGGGTCATCGAAAAATGTGCCCGTTACGGCATCGGCGTCTATATCTTTGCCATCGAACCCTATCACCTGCCCGCCGAACTGGCAGAAAAATATCCCGACCTTGCGGGAGCACCGGTCTATACCGCCGGAAAAGCCTTCTGTGTCCGCTCTGAACGTGGCAAGGAAATGATCCGCGAGCTGGGATATAACCTTGCAAAACTCGCCCCCGGACTCAGAGGATTTATCAGCATCACCTATGGAGAGCGGCCCACCTCCTGTTCTTCTCTCTATCCTGATATCACCTGTCCTCATGGACTTGACTGCCCCGGCTGCAAGGGTGAATACGGAAGCCTTTTGAGTGAAAGCGTCGAGGTGCTCCGCGCCGGCTTCAGAGAAGCAAACCCCGATATCGAAGTCATCAGCTGGACCTACGGCCAGCGGCTGTGGCAGTTTGACCATATCCGCGACTATGTCCGCACCGCGCCGGATGATGTGATGCTGATGCAGAATTTCGACGACATGGGCTATGAAGACCAGCTTGGAAAGACCCGTCAGGCGGTCGACTATTGGCTCAGCTATCCCGGTCCCTCTGACCTTTTCCGCATCACCGCCGAACAGGCTGCCGAAAGCAAAAAGCACATGTTTGCCAAAATGCAGGTCTGCTGTTCCCATGAGATCGCGTCGGTGCCCCATATCCCCGCTCCCGGTATCCTGTGGGACAAATATAAAGGTGCAAGAGAACTGAATGTCGAGGGCATCATGCAGTGCTGGTATTTCGGCAACTACCCCTCGATGATGAGCAAAGCTGCCGGCGAGCTGAGCTTTGAAGAAGACTTCGCCGATAAAGACGCCTTCCTCGAATCCCTCGCGGGACTTTACTGGGGAAAGAGCCGGGCAAAGACCGTTGCCGAAGCGTGGAAGTCCTTTGAAGCGGGCTATCGTCTCTATCCGATGAATGTCATGTTCAGCTATTACGGACCCATGCACGACGGCGTTGTCTGGAAACTGGCGCTGGAACCCAAAAACTTCCCCCTTCCCCGTACATGGCAGACCCTTGACCCCATCGACGGCGACCGGATTGGCGAAGCGCTGCTCAACGGCCACACTCTGGAAGAAGCCCTGCAGCTGAGCGAGCTGATGGCCGACCACTGGCAGGAAGGCATCGAAAAACTGAACGCCCTCACGGTCGATTCCCGTGACGCGGCGGACGACCTGTCGGTGGCAAAAGCCCTTCATCTGCTGATCAGAAGCGGAAGAGGCATCCTCGAATTTTACCTGCTGCGCGATCTTCTGGGAAGACAGGCGGGCGACCCCGAAGCCATCCTTGCCCGGATGAAGGCCCTTGTCAAAGAACAGATGGTCCTCAGTGCCGACATGATCCCCCTCTGTGAGGCGGACGGACGGCTGGGTTATCACTCTGAGGGCGAAGGATATAAATTCTTCCCCAAAAAGCTCCGCGACCGGATAGGTCAGCTGCGCACCCTTCTGAAAGAGGAATTCCCCGCGGTCGAAGCCCGCATTGCCAAAGGCGAGCCGCCCCTGCCCTATTATCTGGGTGAGGAAGACTGGCCCGAACTGAAGCGCCATACCCTCCCCGGCTCTCTGGAAGACGCTTCGTGGGAGAGCTTCGATGACGAAACAGAAAACCGCTTCCGCGCAGCCTCTGACGGCGAAAAACTGTTTATCGAGCTTTCGGGTGAGAAAGACGTGACCTTTACCCTCTGTCCCGAATATCGTCTCTTTACGCCCGACGCGCCGGTGCATATCTCCCCCGAAGGAAAAGTAACCCTCCACCGCGACTGTTATCTCTATAACTCCCTGTTCGGAGAAGCCGCCGAAAAAGAGCTGGAAAAATATGCCGACATCGTCACCGATGCCCCCGCCCATCACATTCTGACCCTTTCGCTGGAAAAGCTGGGGCTCGACTCTCTCCGCCCCATGAAGATGAAGCTGAAAGCGGACGAAGTCTCCTGGTGCAGTGCCGGTGAAGGCTTCGGCACCCTCGGCAAACCGGAAGTCAAGCCGGAGGAATACGGCTGGTGGCTGCCGGAAAAATAACCCACTGAAAGGAAGGATCTCATGAAACTGCTCATCGTCCTGCTCACCCTTGTCCTTTCCCTTTCTTCCTGCCAAAAACCCGACGCGGTCGCTGTCACAGAGGTGGTCCCCGCCGATTACGGCGCGGGCATCGAACTTGCAAAAGAGGAATTCGACAGGATCTTCTCAGAATTCACTGACCTTCAGATCACCGAAACCGTCACCGCCTCACGGACCGACGACAGCGGCACCTATATCGTTCAGATCACCTATTCTTCGGAAAACGGTGACGGCGTATACGGCTTTGTGATCGGTAAAAACGAAAACGGAGACACAGAGATTCTCTCCCACGGAGAAGACGTCACCGTCGATAATCTCTTAAACTAAAAAAGAAAGCCGCCGATGCCCGAAAGCATCGGCGGTTTTGTTATGCTCTTTTTACTACAGCGAACATCACCTGTGAAAACTCCGGTTCGATGGCGGTGAGCCCCTTTTCCATGATCACAAGGTCGTTTCTCACAATTTCTTCCTCAAAATGGGGAAAACTCACCATCCGGCAGGAAGTGCCGGCGACCCATATACTGCCGCCTTCAACTTGACGCTCCTGCAGCTCAAAGGCGGTGGAGATATCGCTCATCCGTTCCGTTTCGCCGTCCCCCATACTGCAGACGAGACCGATGCCGTCGTCGGTAAGATGATCCCGCACCGAGCGGTAAAATCCATCCCGGTCTTCGTCCAAAACCAGCATATGCACCACTGCCACCGCGAAAACAAAGCCGAATCTCTTTTCCAGCCGGTCCTTTACACAATCCAGCACCCGAAAGGCGCCTTCATGGGCGGGACAGAGCTTTTTGCAGTAGTCTATCGCCTCGGGCGAGATATCGGTGGCGGTCAGGTCAACCCCCCGCTCCAAAAGAGGGATCGCATCTCTCCCCTCGCCGCAGCCCAGCTCCAGCATCGGTACCCCTTCCAGCCCGTACCGTCCGATGATCTCCGGAACGATCGGAGAATGTACATCTCCCATCCACCGGACCCCTTTTGCATGAGCGGCTTTATAGCGCTCGTCATAGGCTTCATAATATTTTCGCTCAGCCATCGGTCTCCTCCAGTGCGCGCCTCAAATCCAGATATCTCTCATAATCCGTTTTGACCTTCACAAGAAAAACATCCAGCTCCGCCAGCTCTTTCCTCAAAAGGCCGATCCTCTCCCACTGTGCCCGACAGATCTTATCCAGACGTTCATCCGTCCGTGCGGCATCCTCCAGCATCTCCTGGGCCGCATGACAAAGGACGTCGGTCTCCCGGAACAGCAGAAAACCATCCTCTATTCCCGAAAAGCCCCTTTTCTCCACAAGAGTATCACACCGCTTCAGCCGCTGTCCGACTTTGGAGAACGCCTCCTCTGCCTTAAAAAGCCTTTCCTGAACCGGTGCGGAGGCAGATGGATCCCACATAAACTGTTCTGAGATCTCTTCGTGAAGTGTCATAAGCCTGGAAAAAGCCAGTCTGATCTCCCCAAGCTCCTTCATCACTCCACCTCTGCCGTATAGGGGCGATGGTCCGATGCCACAATGGCAGGAATATCCGCCGCAAGCACCTTCATGTCCTTCGAGACAAAGAGATAATCGATCTTCCGGTCGGGTTTGTCCGAGGGGAAACTGAGCTTCGGCTCAGCAAAAAGCTCCGCCGTATCGAACATCCGCTCTCTGATGGGAATCAGGACAGGGTCATCGGGCAGGACATTGAAATCGCCCATCAGCACACAGCGCTCCTCAGTGATGGCCGAGAGAACGGTCTGTACGGCGTTTTCCTGCTCGTCGGGATTGAGTCCGAAATGGATGACACAAACGGTCAGAGGGCCGCCCGGAGCGTCGATGACGGCTTTCAGAAGACAGCGGGTCTCATACCATTTTCCCCCGGGCATGGGCTCTTTGGGGTCGGGCACGGGGATGGTCTCTGCCTTCAGAATGGGAAAACGGGAGAGAAGTCCGTTGCCGTAGGGGTCGACGCCGTTCACATCGATGGCCTTGGCAAAATAGCCTTCCAATCCGGTCTTCTCCGAAAGAATGTCCACCTGTGCGGTATAATCCGAAGAAACACCCTTTCCTCTCATCTCGTTGAGACCGATGATATCCGCCCCCGAAGAAAGGATCACACCCGCAAAAAGGTCAAAGTCGATCTCTTTAGTGATATAGTCCATACAATGCTGGGTATTGAAACTCATGATCCTCATACTGCTGTCTCCTTATCCGATGATGAGCCTATCACAGCCCTTAAAAGCTTCTCTGTTCACGTTGGTTTCTTTGCCGACCGTCACCTTTTCGAGGCTGACACAGCCGCCGAAGGCCAGCCTTCCCACCGAAACGACCCCTTTAGGGATATCGATCTTCGAAAGACTCACACAGTCTCTGAACACATTGGGCCAGATATACCGAAGACTTTCCGGCAGGCTGACCGAAACAAGCGAGCTGCACCCTCTGAACGCATCGGCGTTGAGCACGGTAACACCCTCCGGGATGACGACTTTTTTCAGCGTAGTGCAATACGCAAAGGCATCAAACCATATCTCATCCACACCCTCGGGAATGACCGCTTCCATAAGGGGCTCTCCCTTCAGAAAAAGTGCCGGACGGGGTCCGTCAAAGGCTCTCTCCCAGTTGATGCGGCACCAGCCGGCCAGATCGCGGATATGAAGCTCAGAAAGACTCTGACAGCCGAAAAAGGCACAGGCCCCCACCGTCTTCAGCCCCGCGGGAATATCCAGCCGGGTCAGGGAAACACATTTCTCAAAGGCACCGGTACCGATACAGCTCACACTGTCCGGCAGGACAAGCTCCGACAGACTGCCGCAGCCCTCAAATGCATAGGCACCTATCTTTTCCACACCCTCAAGGATCACCGCCCGTTCCAGCGGACAGCACTGAAAGGCACACTCTCCGATCTCCCGGACACTGTCCGGAACGATGACAGCCGTCACGGACGAACCCTGAAAAGCCCAGTCGCCGATGGCTGTAACTCCGTCCGGAACGGTCACCTCTCCCCCAACACCTTCATATCTTGTCAGAACACCGTTTTCGATGATAAATTCAGCCATAACGATTCCTCCTGTCAGGACTCCTGAGCAGCTTTTGCCATTTTCTCTTCTGCGATCTTCTGCCATTTTCCCGAATAATAACGGGCGGCTCCCACGCCAACCGCACAGATCCAGGTCAGCGGCGATACCCACCAGAGACCCTTATAGCCGAACCACGCGGTAAACAGGAAGGTAAAACCGATGCGGGTGATGACTTCGCTGAGGCCCATATAGAGGGTATATTTCACGTCGCCCGTGGCGCGCAGCACCCCATGGAAGATGGTCATTGCACCGCCGATCAGGAAGAAGAAACTGAAAACATGGATGTATTCCACACCATAGCGGATGGATTCTTCCGATTGGGCAAAAGCCCGCATGATCGGCTCCGCCGCAAAGAAGACCGCCGGACAAAAGATACCGTAACAGATCCCGTTGATCAGATAGGCCGAGCGGATGCCTTTTTTGACTCTTGCAATATTCTTTGCACCGATATTCTGTCCCGTAAAGGTCGAGACCGCCGTACCGATAGCGTCAGCCAGCTGCCAGCCCAGACCCTCGATCTTCAGACAGATGCCGTAAGCAACCACCAGTGCTGTGCCGAAGGTGTTGATCATGCCCTGAAGGGTCAGGTCCGAAACGGTGATGATGCTCATCTGTACCGCCGTGGGGAAACCATAGGTCAGCATCAGCTTTACAAGTCCCCTGTCCGCCTTCAGCTCAGAACGCCCGAACCGCAGCATCGGCAGGATCTTCATTGCATAGACAAGACAGCCGCCGCCCGAGAGTACCTGTGCCAGTACCGTCGCCAGCGCAGCACCCGCCACACCCATGGGGAACACTGCCACAAAAAGAATATCCAGAAGGATGTTCAGCACGCTGGACACCACCAGAAAGATCAGCGGAACCGTCGAGTTGCCGAGGCTTCTCAGAACCGACGAGATCCAGTTATAGGTCATCGACGCAAACGAACCGGCAAAGATGATACACAGATAGGTCATGGCATCGTCCATCAGTTCCTTCGGTGTCTGTAAGATCAGAAGCAGCGGCTTTGCCAGCAAAAGACCCACTCCCGTGATCAGCACCGTTGTCCACAAAGCTACATGGACCGACGTGATAAAAGCGCGGCGGACCTTTTCTTCATCGCCCGCACCGTAATACTGTGAAATGACCACGCCCACACCGGCGGTGAGACCCATTTTGATGGAATAGATCAGAAACATCACCGTACCGGCAATACTGACGGCAGCCAGCGCCTCATCGCCCAGATAACGTCCGACGATATAAACATCAGCAAAATTATAAAGCCGCTGAAACAGCATACCGGCCAGCACGGGCAGCGCGAATCTTGTCATCTGCGGCAGGATCGCGCCCTTTGTCATATCCGTGAGATTTTTACCCATCCGGTCTTCCCCCTTATCCTGCTGTTTTTATTATGACACAGAAAAAGACCGGTGGCAAGAAAAACTTACTTTACAACAGCGCCTTTGCCGTCTGTGATGATACAGGCACCGGTGGGAATGTCATATCCTCTTTTGGGATTGAGCATATACAGCCTTCCGTCGATCTGTTGAAGTCCGGTCAGCATCCTGCCCTGATGGTCCAGGCGATACCAGTATCCTTCGTCATAAAGCCATTGGTCCTTCAAGGGTACACCGTCCCGCCGATAGCTCCAGATACCGTCTTTCAGCTTCCAGCCGGTGATATTGTCATAGCTTGTCAGATCATACTGTCTGATCAGCCGGATCAGCGAGTCTGCATAGTTGGGCGCCGTGGCATAACCGTCCTTCTGAAGGAGACGGCATACTTCTTCGGCATCCGTTTTTCCGACAATGTTCTGATATCTTGGAAGAGAACCCAGAAAAATACTGTGGTCACGGACCGATTCTTCCCAGGAATCATAGGCGCGAAAGGCATCCACCATATCCACCCGTTTGCCGTCATAGACTTCCCAGGTCTTCAGTGAGAGCCGTTTTCCGCTCCAGGCTTCTCCTGCCTTGATGCCAAAGAGG
>JAFQND010000237.1 GCA_017396055.1 Oscillospiraceae bacterium | reverse complement strand
TGGCGGAGAAGGAGGGATTCGAACCCTCGATGGGGTATTAGCCCATACACGAGTTCCAGTCGTGCGCCATAAACCAAGCTAGGCGACTTCTCCAACTGACAACATCCAGTATTATACCAGATGCCGTCATAAAAGTCAATACTTTTTTTATTATTTCTTTCCGAAAGTCATCAGCAGATCGAAAAGTTTTGTCTGATGTTCGGCGGGGGCATCCTGTTCGCCATAGCGGACCAGCTCATAAAACTCGGTCACCGCTCCCCAGCTCTCGGCAGAAAGCACGCTTTTCGCCTTACCGAGGATCTCGGCAGGTGTATCGGCGGGAGCAATGTTCACGCCCTTCCACTGAAGCCACTGCAGGCCCAACGCGTAACCCTTGCGGTAACGCTCGCGGGAAGGCGCTTCGGCGGCGCTGCGGCGAACCTTCTTTTTCCAGTCGCGATAACGGAAAACATCCTCGCTGTGTTCTGTCTCTTCGATCGTCATGATTTCGATCTCGTCGGTGTAGTATTCCGATTTGCTTTCGACGATCTCGGCGATTTTCTGCACCACAGGAACGGCATAGAGTTTATCTTTGATATAGCCCTTGATGCGGCGCCAGCCGTCACGGAAGGCTCTGACGATATCGCGGCGGTAAGCGACCAGCAGGAAAACTGCAACTACTGCCAGAATGGTGTACATGATATAGTCCCACCAGGGGCTCGCTCCTGCACCGGGTTCCATGAACCCTTCCATCTGTCCTCCACCGGGAGGATCGCTGCCCACTTCTTCGTTGCCTGCATCACCCAGGCCCATCAGCCAGAGGATAAAGAGGATCAGTCCCTTTGCCAGAACTTTGAGGACCTCCAGAAGCTGACCGAACAGCCAGGTGATCTGAGAGCGGAAGACGACCACTGCCAGAAGCAGAACAAGGATCACACCGGTGACAAAAAGGCTGTACAGCCGTACCCGTCTGGGCAGATGGCTCAGATCGTGCTTACGGCGCTGCATCATAAAGTCGATGTTGCCCTGGTTCTGTGCGACGGCGCAGATGACCGCTTCCAGGAAAAAGGGCCAGATCAGCAGTGCGGGATCATAGGACGCGCCTAGTGAGAGAGTGAACAGCACGGCCAGAAAACCGCAGCCCAATGCAATGGCCAGCATAAAACGGGGCAGGATCTCGGCATAGGCCTTGTCGGCGGTGCGGATGGCATAGAGTCCGCAGAAGATCATACCCAGCAGGCCGAACAGATTGACCAGTTCCAGACTGAATACAACGATCGTCCAGACAATGGCGGCGATAAAAGGCACCAGCAAAAGCAGATTGCTCAGAACGATCATCCAGTGCTTTTCTTCTTCGATGACCCGCTCTTCAAAGCGGTCCTGCATGACAGGGGGTGCTTTTTTACTGTGGGCATAGAGCCATCTGCGCAGGAAGGATGCTCCGACACCCAGCCAGGCAGAAACGATACAGGGCAGCAGCCACTTGACAGCCATGACCGCATCAGCATCACGGAAAACGGTAGCCATGTCCAGCTTGATGCCGACGATGGTGGTTCCGTAAAGCAGCGGCCAGATGGTCAGCGGGAAAGCGCATACACAGAGTACCCAGAGGAAGCAGGAAGATTTTGTCTTCATGGCTGTTCCTCCTTGTCAAAGTCGGCGAACACAATGTTGCGGCCGTCGAAACGGGACGGTGCCCGTGTCAGGGTAAAGATCTTGACGTTGGTGCCTGCCTGCTCCTTGCGGGCGGCAAAGTTCATCAGCGCGTCGCTGACAAAAGAGGTCACGATGATGATATCGGTGGAAGTGACCTCAGAAAAGATATTGTCCAGATAAACACCGAAGTCTTCGGTACTGTGCAGCTGGAGCTTTGCCAGCATCTGTAAAAGGCCCTCGACATGTTCGCGGCCCCAGTACTCGGCGGTCTCGATGGACTGGCGGGAACCTTTGGTGACCGTACCGTTGCACATAAAGCGCAGAGGCATACCGGAAGTCAGGGTACTGTCAAAAAGACCGGCACAGATCCGGATGGCATTTTCGACCGTCTCGCGGCGGATGACTTCGTGCTGTTCAAACTCGGTGGACTGCATATTCAGCAGAACGGTCACGCTCTGACGGGAGGTATAATCGTTCTGGAAGACCATCAGTTCCTGTTCGCGGGCGGTTGCATTCCAGTGGATCAGGTTCATCGGCTCGCGGCCGGTGTATTCTCTGACGCCGGAGATGTAGAAGGGGTCGGCTACCAGCTGACGGCGCACCATGATGTCGCCGGTGATATAGCGGGGAGAAACCGCCAGTTCATCCTCACCGATGGGTTTGGGCAGAACAGTGATCCGTGCGCCCGATTCACCGGCTTTGGACAATGCCGAAAATCCAAGAAGGTCGGTGGTGACCAGTACGACCTGATCAATGGAAAATTCACCGCGCTTGAGGCAGGTGACCTTCCAGCGGCGGACGACCTTCTGACGGCTGCGCAGCATGAAAAAGCTGGGCACAAAACGGGTCTGGTCGGAAACGACCGACTGGGCACCCGCGAAATCCAGCCACCGTGAGGTGGTGATCTCTGATTTGAACCAGGGCAAAGGCAGCCATTTTTTGTTCCGGACCTCTTCGATCAGTTCGATCTCGTCACCTTCACAGGCCTGATCGGTGGAGAAGGAACAATGATATTCCAGATCGCGGAACGCGTATTTCTGATAGAAATAATTCTGCAGGGCAAAGATCACAAGGATCGCCGCACCTACTGCTATAAATTCCATGTGAGCTACTCACCTCGTCTGTGTAAAGCTGTTGGATGTACGGCTATCAGCCTTCCACGGGGGCTTTTACCTGAGCAAGAATGGTCTCGACCAACGCTTTGGAGGCATCGGAAGACTGGGCGGCGGAATAACCCTTCATGATGATACGGTGGCTGAGGACATCGGCTGCAACGGTCTTGACGTCATCGGGAGTGACGAAATCACGGCCTTCCACGGCAGCGTTGGCCTGAGAAGCGCGCATCAGTGCCAGAGAACCGCGGGGGCTGACGCCCAGACGGACTTTATCGCTCTGACGGGTGGCATTTACAATAGAAACGATATACTCGGAAACAGCTTCGCCCACTTTGATCTCACGGACGGCAGCCTGGGCTTCCAGTACTTCTTCGGTGGTGCAGACAGCGGCAACAGAATCGACGGGATGAGCGCCCTTGAGGTTGGAGAGCATCTTCTGTTCGCTTGCGGGATCGGGATAGCCCATGGAAAGGCGCATGAAG
>JAFQND010000236.1 GCA_017396055.1 Oscillospiraceae bacterium | reverse complement strand
CTGGCTCATACCGACACCGTGTCCGTAGCCGTTGGTAATGAAGGTGAAGGCGTTGTTCTCATAGGAAACGGTAAAGGCATGACTGCGGATACCGTAGGACAGAACATTTTCACGCAGCTGTCGGCCGGATATAGTATGTGTTCTGCCGTCGGCATCGGTGACTTCTATGGACAGGACATAGCCGCTGTCGGACACGGATATGATGTTCAGCCACTGGTTGGGGTCAGAGCCTTCCAGGTCGATGTCAAGATACTTTTCCAGACCGGTCTGTACTTTTTCTGTTGAAAATACAGCTTTGACATTTTTGTTGACGCTGTTGGGATCGTAAATGCTTTCCACCCGGGTCAGATAGCTGTAGCTGCCGCCCCATACTTCGGAAGAAGGATTGGTCCAGCCCGCGGACGATGCGAAATAAGGCGTGAAAGCAATCGTTCCGTTATAATAGACCGCTTTTCCCAGTACCGCTGAAACGGCGTCTCTGGTCTTCTGGGAAGGGGCTTTCTGCGGCAGAGAGACTGCCACTCCTCGGGCATTTTCGTATTTGATGTAAGAATAAGCGGCAACAGCCTGTGCCTTCAGCGCTTCGCTGCTGAAGGTGCTGCCCATTTCTGCTTCGACGGTATAACAGAGATAATCGTAAACATCCACCTGCTGTACAGAGCCGTTTATTCTTGCCAGGATGGTCTCGCCGGCAGGTTCTTCTTTCGATGAAGGCTCAGACGGGATAGGCGGCTTTACCGTAGAAGATTCAGATGAAGGCTCAGAAGGAACGGGCGGCTGTACAGCCGAAGATTCGGAAGACGGTTCCGAAGAAGAAACGGGTGGTTTGGACGGTGCTGACGAAGATTCCGGCGAAGAGGAAGACGAGGAGGGTTCTGAAGACGGAGAAGATGAAGAACTCTGAACTTCAGAGGAAGGTGCGGAACTGCTCTCGGGTCCGGAGGAAACGGGTTCGGATGAAATTTCCGACGAAGACTGCTCGGCCGATACTTCGGAAGAGGATGCACTTTCGGAGTTTTCAGAGACATCCTCTGAGCCGCTTTCGGAAGATACCTCTGACACGGGTTCGGAAGAGGAGCTGTCAGAGGGGAGAAGTTCCATATCGGGCAGAATAATAGGCGTTTCGCCGTGATAGATCTCTTCGGGGGAAGGTGCAGTCGAGACAGAAAGGGGTTCCTCCATGATGCCCACAGAATCGCTTGCAAAAGCAAACAGAACCATTACAGCACAGAGCAGGACAGAGGCCACAGAGGCTTGCAGATAAATTTTCATGCGGTTATCCTGCGGTGGGACCGACGGGGTCTACAACGGGTGTAGGACCTTCATTCCCGGAGGGTTCGGAGGAAGGTTCGGAAGGAGGGACGGAAGGACTGCTGTCTCCGGGCGAAGGCGAATCTCCGTCGGTATATTCACCGGATGTGTTTTCATTGGGGGATTCGACGCCGGAATTTACCTCGGGACCTTCACCGGAATCTTCAAAAGACGGAATAGAGCCGGCAGGTCCTTCGACAGGATCCGACGAAGGGGTCTGAGTGGGATCGGTGGAAACATCGCCGCTTTCCTCAAAGGAAATATCGGGACCGCCGGGAGCGGGAGGTTCTGTGGAAGGTTCAGAAGTGGCTTCGGAGGAAATGGGAGGTCCTGCCGGAGTCTGTACCTCAGAAGAAGGTGAAGAGGACGATGCTACCGAAGAACTCTGGGTAGAGGAAGAAGGACGCTGAGTACCGGAAGAAGTGCCGGCGGAGGAGCTGCTCTCAGGTTCCCAGGAAGTGAAGCCTTCGGAAGATTCGATCTCCTGAGAAGGTTCTTCGCTGCTGGAAGGAGTTTCTGGCATAGAGGACTCCGGCACAGAAGAGACAGCAGAGTCGGGTACAGCGGTAAAACGGCCGGTACCTTCGACGGTGCTCAGAGATGATCCGATGACCCGGCTGACGCCGAAAAGTACGATGACTACAGCAATGCATTGCAGCCAGATATGATCAGAAATCAGGTCAAAAAACTTTTTCACAGGCTTTGCTCCTTTCACAGTCAGTATCGGACAGGTCTGACTCGGTCGGGGTTTATAGCGGCGCTGTCAAGATCGAAAGAATCGGCCGATTCGCCGTCCCGCAGCTTTCTTGCGACGATACATACCTTTGTTTCGTACATATCGTTGGCACAGGTCTGCATGGTAAGGAAAGTATCTTCTGCAGAAACATCGATATCCACGTCAAAATAGCTCCTCGATCTGACTTCGTCAATGTACCATTCGATCCGCTCGGGGTCTTTGGAGTTGACAAAGTTGAAATACTGGAACACTTCGCCGATACGGGATTCGGTGTTGGCTTCAAAGCAGGAGAAGACGATCCACTGAGTCTCATCGTAAACAGTATCGAAGGTGACGATGGGATGCGCTTTGAAATACTCAGGGTCTTTGTAATATACCAGGTCACGGAAAATCATGCCGGAGGTCATGTTGTGACCATAGATCAGCGTGTTGGTGGAGAAAACGCCCGGCTCAAGTTTATTGCGGAAATCCATAAAGGGAAGTCCGTTGATATCGTGTTCCCCATTGATATCATGATTCAGATAAAAGGCATTGTCTTCACACTGCATAACCGGCAGATTCACATTGGTATCGGGGATAGTCACCCACCCTGCGATGTCGGGGTTCATTTCATACAGAGCGGCAAAGCGGGAGAGATATCCTTCGGGGAGAGCGCTGAGCGATTCTTCCGTCGGTTCTGTCTCCCGGGCGGTGACCGCCTGTTCCAGAACCTGTGCGCTGCGGTAGTCGGTGATGGTGGTCTCGGTCATTTCGGAAAATGCCCATATACCGGTGCCGACGGCTGCGATCAGCAGCAGCTTGAAGAAGATATCACTTGCCCGGTCGCCCGGCCAGGGCAGAAAATATTTCAGCACCGCAGTGATCGGGTTGCGGGTCAGATATTTCCGATAGCGCCGGAAAGGAAGGATGCGCAGGGTATCGGGTGCAGCGACAAAGTCGCGGCATAGTCTGATGGCTGCCGTGACAGAGCGTTTTCTGATATCGGCGCGGCCGTTTTCGCTCCCGTCTTCCGGACAGAGCTTTTGGATGACGACCCGTTTTTCATCAGCCACCGCAATAAAAACGGTGCCGACCGGTTTCAGTTCACTGCCGCCTCCGGGACCTTCGATACCGGTTATGGATACTCCCAGAGAGGTGCCGGTCTGCTTGCGGATGAGATGTGCCATCACCGCGGCGGCTTCTTCGGAGACAGCGCCGCGCTTACGCAGCACTTTTTTAGAAACGTTCAGGAGCTTCCGCTTCGATTCGTCGCTGTAACAGGCAATACCGGCCGAAAATACAGCGGAGGAACCGGGAATTGCTGTCAGAGCCTGAGAAAGGGCACCTCCACTGGAGGCTTCCGCTGCAGAAACGGTCATTTTTTTCTCCTGCAGAAGAGAAAGCAGTTCTTCTGCGGCGTGCTTCAGAGGATCCATAAAAGTCCCTCCTTTCTGCTGGTAGCTGAAATCAGGGGATCATTTTCCAGGTAGTCTCAGCGACTGCCTTGTCGAGCAGCGGACCGAAATCGTAGTCCTGCTCGGCTTTTACAACATATTTCAGCTTGGGCTTTGTGCGGGGATGGCGGGGAGTAAAGACGGTGCAGCAATCTTCATAAGGCAGGATCGAAGTCTCAAAAGTACCGATCTCCTTGGAAATGTGGATGATCTCGGATTTATCCATGCCGATCAGGGGACGGAGCACCACAAGGTCAGTGGCGGTATCGGTGCAGTGAAGTGCCTGCAGGGTCTGGCTTGCGACCTGTGCCAGGCTTTCGCCGGTGACCAGCGCTTCGATCTCATCGTTTTCAGCGATACGTGTTGCGATTTTCATCATCAGACGACGCATCAGAATGGTGAACAGCTCTTCGGGGCAGTGTTCACGAAGTGCTTCCTGAATTTCTGTAAAGGGAACACAATAGAATTTGATCCGGCCGGTATAGGGAGCCAGCTTTTCACAAAGAGTCTCAACTTTTTCCAGCGCACGGTCGCTGGTGTAAGGGGGACTGACAAAGTGGATGGCGTTCAGCTGAAGACCGCGCTTGGCCATCATGTAGGCGGCGACAGGGCTGTCGATACCGCCGGAGATCAGCAGCAGTGCCTGACCGGAAGAAGAAACAGGCATACCGCCGGCACCGGGAAGCTGTCCGCCGTGGATATAGGCACCGAAATCGCGGATCTCGACCATAATGGTCACGTCGGGATTGCGGACATCAACTTTGAGTCTGGGGAACCGGCGAAGAATAGCACCGCCGGCTTCGGCTGCGATCTCGGGGGAAGTCAGAGGGAAACGCTTGTCGGAACGTTTGGCGACGACTTTGAAAGTCTTTGCTCCCTGCAGTTCGTCGGCGCAGTAATCGGCGATATGCTCGAGGATGGCATCCATGGACTTTTCCAGTACCAGTGCTCTGGAGATCATAACGATGCCGAAAATTTTCTGCAGGCGGTCGATTGCCTCATCAAAATCGTAAAAGTCACAATCTTCCGGTTCGATATAAATGGTGGACTGGGCGCGTTTGACGGTGGTTTTGCCCAGGTCGCGCAGTCTCCATTTGATATTGCGGACGAGGATCTCCTCGAAATGACTGCGGTTGAGACCTTTCAGTGCGATCTCCCCGTTTTTGATCAGAATCAGTTCTTTCATATATTTTCCTTCCTTGGGTTATTTTCCGATAACTTTGGACAATCTGTCGATCGTTTCTCTGAGCGCAGCGGCAAAGATGTCGATCTCTTCTGCTGTGGTATCTTTTGAGAAACTGATGCGCAGTGCCGAACGGACTCTTTCGGCAGGCAGCCCGTAGGCTTCCAGTGTCGAACTGAGAGCTCCCTTTGCACAGGCTGAGCCGGAGGAAACATAGATCTCTTTTTCTTCCAGTGCATGCAGCATGATCTCTGAAGGGATGCCGGGAACCGATATATTCAGCACATGGGGACAACCTTTTTCAGGCGAGTTGATGATCACCTGAGGCATTTCTGCGAGGAGCGCACGCAGCTGAGCGTTTCTTTCCCGGTAATTTTTCAGGATGGCGGCGCCGTCTCTTTTACAGAGGGCCATCGCCTCGCCCATGGCAGCGATCAGCGGTACGCTCTGGGTGCCGGAACGGATACCCCGCTCCTGTCCGCCGCCGTATTCAACGGGATTCACGCGGATGCCTTTTTTAATATAAAGACCACCGATGCCTTTGGGGGCATAAAGTTTATGTCCGCTGAAAGAAAAGAGGTCGATATCCAACCGCTTTACATTGAACGGGAGCTTGGTAAAGCCCTGTACACCGTCCATATGGATCAGCAGATTGGGATATTTCCGCCGGATGGCGGGGATGATCTTATCATAGGGCAGAATGGTGCCCATTTCGTTGTTGACCATCATAAAGGTCAGCAGAACGGTATCGTCATCCACAGCGTCGATAAAATCTTCTGCAGCAAAAGTACCGTTTTCCCTGGGAACGATACGTTTGACTTTATATCCCTGTTCTTCCAGTGAGGATACCGTATCGGCGACCGAAGGATGTTCCACCGAAGAGGTCACAATGGTTTTTCCCGCTCTTTTGCGGGCAGAGATGCCGCCGAGGATGGCGATATTATTGGAGTCGGTAGCACCGCCGGTGAAAATGATACATTCCGGATCACAGCCGAGGATGGCGGCGATATTTTTCCGGGCAGCGGTCATCAGATGTTCGGCATTCAGGCCTTTCCGGTGGAGGGAAGAGGGATTGCCGTATTCGTTTACCATGGCCTCCATGCAGATTTGTGCGGCTTGTTCACAGACTTTTGTAGTGGCGCAGTTATCCAGATAGATTTCCAAAGAGGGACGCTCCTTTTATTTGAACTTTAAATTCCCAGCTCGTCCCGGAAGAATCCGCGGGTATCGGCGAAATGTCCGTTAAAATCATAGACCGAGAAGCGGACAAACGGGGCATTTTCGGGGATGTCGAAATCGGCAGAAGTTACCGGAGAGTCAGGTGTACCCGCTTCAAAGTAAACTTTTTTGCCGCCGATAAACATGGAGATTTGCTGGGCGGGTTCCGTTTCGATATGAACATGGCTTCCGTCAAAAGTCAGCTCGTTGATCGTGGGACCCATGGAGGAGTAGAAATTGCCTTTTTCCAGCGCATCGATGACAGCTTCATAGGTAAGGCTTTCTGCCAGGATCATCGTATAGCCGCCAAAAGAATCACAATATGGGCTGCCGAAAGGAGCTTTGTTGTGGTTGTCGTCAGCGCTGTGGACAAAGAGGCGTACGCCCTGCCGCAGGAGTTTGTCGTACAAAGCAGCGTTGTATTCCATGCGGTTGCCGATCCAACTGGAATAGTTGCACATTTCCATGCTGAAGAAGCCCCGGTAGTTCAGAATCATCTCTTCATATTCCAACGACCAGACGGCGTGATTATAGGCGGCAAGATAGCCGTTATCTTTCGCGGTCTGTACAAACTCGTTGATATAGGCGGCGGTATACTCGCGGGGACGGGCGGGATCAGCGCCAACTTTGATGAAAGCCTCCCGCTCGGCGGGATCTTTGACATATTTACAATAGGGCTCGCTGTAGTTTACAAAGCCCACATTGTGCGGATCACGGGCAAAGAGATTGATATGTACTTCGGGCTGAAACTGGTCGTAAGTACCGGTCTCGGACGGACGGATATAGGCTTCATAGCCGGTGAGCATGAGAAAGTCATCTTCCGTCATGTCACTGTGGTCATGGGGGTTCTCATGATCTGTGATGGCGAGAATGGAATAGCCGGCAGATTTGTAGGCTGCCTTCAGTTCTTCCGGCGTAAGTTTTCCGTCTGAGAGAGTACTATGGCAATGCAGATTGGCTTTATACTGAGGCTTGGATTTAGAAATATAGGTGAGCATGGGAAAACTTCCTTTCATCCATGAATTCTGATTGGACGTTTCTGCGCAGAAGATACTCCGAAGAAGCGGAAAAATTATAGCAATCATTTTTTATTATACATCAGATCAGTACAAATTACCAGACTGAACGGATAAAAACTTGATAAAGAGATCAAAGAATGGAAAGGAATTGCGGCTTTTTAGGGTTTGTGATATGATACAGATAGAACGGAGGGATTGGTATGTCAAACAGCAATAATATCCACGTCGGTCATCGCCAGCGTATGAGAGATGAATATGAACAGAAAGGTCTGGACCATTTGCCCTGCCATCGGGTGTTGGAAATGCTTTTGCATTTTGCGATTCCTCAGCGGGATACCAATAATCTTGCCCATGAACTGATAGAGATTTTCGGTTCGTTTTCTCAGGTATTTGCGGCCAGCATAGAGACATTGGCTTCTGTCAAAGGAATGACCCGGAATGCTGCTGTGCTGATCCATATGCTGCCTGAGGTTAACCGCCGCATCGTGGAAGATCAGCTGAATCGGGAGTGGGTGCTGGATAACAATAAGGCAATCGCCGAATATCTCAGCAAACGTTTTGTAGGACGTACGCGGGAAACGGTCATGCTGCTCTGTCTGGATAATTCCTGCCGACTGATCGCCTGCCGTGTGCTGAACGAAGGCAACGCCGCCACGACACAGCTGAGCATTCGCCAGTTGTGCGAAGCTGTTTTTCAGTGCGGATGTCACAATGTGGTGCTGGCACATAATCATCCCGGCGGACTTGCCCGTCCGTCCAATCAGGATATACGGTTAACAGAGCGTCTTTTCAGCATTCTGCATTCGCTGGATATCCGGTTGCTGGATCATTTTATTGTGACTGAGACCCAGTGTGAATCCATGGCCAATATGGGATATCTGGGGATGGAAAAAGTATTCAGATAAGCTTCACAGAATAAGAATATTTGTTCGATTTTTGTTGAAAAATCACTCCGGATATGGTAGAATAAGTGCAGATGATTTTGCGCAGGGGGAGAAAAATGGATCATTTCAAACTGGTGTCACAGTATCAGCCTACCGGTGATCAGCCGGCAGCAATTGACAGCCTTGTGGAAGGCGTACAGAAGGGCCTTCGGGAGCAGACACTGCTTGGCGTTACCGGTTCCGGTAAGACTTTTACAATGGCGAACGTGATCGCTCGTGTCAACAAACCGACATTGGTTCTGGCGCACAATAAAACCCTTGCGGCACAGCTTTGCACCGAATTCCGGGAGTTCTTCCCCGAAAACGCGGTGGAATATTTCGTCTCCTATTATGATTACTATCAGCCGGAGGCATATATCCCCGGTACGGATACCTATATCGAAAAGGATTCCGCTATCAACGATGAGATCGACCGGCTGCGGCATTCGGCCACCTGTGCTCTTGCCGAGCGAAAAGATGTCATTATTGTCGCCAGCGTTTCCTGCATCTACTCATTGGGTGACGCTATCGATTATAAGAACATGGTCATCTCTCTTCGTACCGGCATGGAATTGGAGCGGGATCATTTGCTTCATCGCCTGATCGATATTCAGTATGACCGTAATGACATCAACTTTATCCGAAATAAGTTCCGCGTACGGGGCGATACGGTAGAGATCTTTCCTGCCAACGCTACTGATACTGCCGTTCGGGTGGAGTTTTTCGGTGATGAGATCGATCGAATCAGCGAGATCAATCCTCTTACCGGTGAAGTGAAGAATGTCATCTCTCATACAGCTATTTACCCGGCTTCCCATTTTATCACTCCTGCCGACAAGATGCGTGAGGCACTGCTGGAGATTGAACAGGAGATGTATGATCGGGTCAAATATTTCAAAGACAACGAGATGTTCATCGAGGCACAGCGTATCGAGCAGCGCACAAAATACGATATGGAAATGCTGGAAGAGATCGGTATCTGCAAGGGTATCGAGAACTATTCCCGCGTTCTTTCCCGGCGCAAACCGGGCAGCACGCCGCACACACTGATGGATTATTTCGGTGACGATTTCCTTTTGTTTATCGATGAGTCGCACGTTACCGTTTCCCAGGTGCGCGGTATGTCTGCCGGTGACCGTGCAAGAAAGCAGACTCTGATCGATTATGGCTTCCGGTTGCCCTCTGCTTTTGATAACAGACCGTTGAATTTTGATGAATTCTACAGTAAGTTGGATCAGGTCATCTATGTTTCGGCGACTCCCGGCGAATTTGAGCGGGAACACAGCGAAAATATTGCCGAGCAGGTCATTCGTCCCACCGGTCTGGTGGATCCCGAAGTGGATGTCCGTCCGGTAGAAGGTCAGATCGAGGATCTGCTCAGCGAGATCAACGAGCGGACAGCAAAGGGACAGCGCGTACTGGTCACTACTCTGACCAAGCGGATGGCAGAAGACCTGACCGATTATCTGAAGAATATGGACGTAAAGGTGCGTTATATGCACCACGATATCGACACCATCGAACGCATGGAGATCGTGCGCGATCTTCGTCTGGGTGTTTTCGATGTACTGGTCGGCATCAACCTGCTCCGTGAGGGTCTCGATATTCCCGAGGTGAGCCTTGTGGCGATCCTCGACGCGGATAAAGAGGGCTTCCTGCGCTCTGAAACTTCGCTGATCCAGACCATCGGCCGTGCCGCCCGAAACGCAGACGGACATGTCATCATGTATGCTGATGCGGTCACTCCTTCGATGGAACGGGCACTGAAAGAAACTTATCGCCGCCGGGAGATCCAGCTGCGATACAACGAGGAGCATGGTATCACCCCGAAGACGATCGTCAAGTCGGTTGCCGAGATCCTTGAGATTTCGTCGAAGGATACTATCGACAAGAAGGGCAAGCGGCTCTCCGACATGGAGAAGCAGAAGCTGATCAAAGCCTATACCGCCGAAATGAAAGAAGCGGCAAAACTGCTTGAATTCGAACAGGCGGCATTCCTGCGCGATAAGATCAAAAAACTGCAGGAAGAGCTGGATGCCGGCGGAAAGCGCAAGCACTGAAAGGAAAATCATGGTAACTTGCACACTGAACGATATTTCTTTCCCGATGCGGGATAAATTTGATTTTTCATTTGTCAGCCGGTGGGGAAAGGTCTTCAAGGTCTTTCCCGATCAGGATTCCGGTAATATCTGTTTCGGTACGGAAAAGGACGGCGAGCGGTTCTTTCTGAAGTTTGCCGGTGCTCCTACGGTACGGTATGAGGGCAACACCGCCGATGCGGTGGCTGCATTGAAAAAAGCCGCCGGAAATTATATCGCACTGCGGCATCCGCTGCTCATCGAACTGTTGGAGGAACTGGAGATCGGCGGCGGATATCTGATCGTCTTCCGATGGACCGACGGTGTCTGCATGGGAAAACAGTATCCCGAAAGTAGAGCGAAATTTTTCACTCTCCCCATCGAAAAACGGCAGAAAGTCTTTGTTGATATCCTGGATTTCCTGGCGATGACCGCAGAGAGGGGATATACCCCTGTCGATTTTTACGACGGCAGCATCCTGTACGATTTCGAGCAGGAAAAAACCGTTATCTGTGATATCGATTTCTTTGAAAAGACACCCTTTGTGAACAGTATGGGCCGCATGTGGGGTTCTGCACGGTTTATGGCACCGGAGGAATTCATCCTCGGTGCGCCCATCGATGAAGCAACCAACGTTTTCCTTGCCGGGGCGGTGGCGTTCGCTCTTTTCGGCGGTGAGCTGGACCGCTCCCGGGAAAAATGGGCTCTTCACGACGATGCCTATGCCGTTGCACTGAAAGCGGTATCCGAAAAGAGAGAAGACTGTTATCAAAGCCTTGCGCAGTTCCGGGCGGCATGGAAAGCCGCCATGTGCAAATGCAGAGTGATCGCTCCTGTCGGCGGGCTTGATGATTACCGCTTCACGGTCATTTTTGCAAAATACAAGGACAAGTGGGTCTTCCCCCGTCACCGGAAGCGTCAGACCTTTGAAACTGCCGGCGGTCATATCGAGCCGGGCGAAACACCTCTCGACTGCGCAAAACGGGAACTCTGGGAAGAGACCGGCGCGAAGGAATTCACCATCCGGCCGGTGTTTGATTACTGGGCGGCCGATGAGATCGGCGATTCCAACGGCGCAGTGTTCTATGCCGAGATTGCGGAATTCGGCGATCTCCCCGCAGATTCTGAGATGCGGGAAGTGGGACTTTTTGACGATCTGCCAGAAGATCTGACTTATCCGTATATCACGCCGGTATTATTTAAGGCGCTGACAGAAGGAGAAAAATAATGAAACATCTCGGAACGCAGATGATCGAGACCGAACGGCTGATCCTGCGGAGATATTCGCCGAAAGATGCACAGGCAATGTATGAAAACTGGGCATCGGACGATGAGGTCACAAAATTTCTCATGTGGCCGACTCACAGCAGCGTGCAGGTCAGCGAGAATGTCCTGAACGACTGGGCCGGGCATTATGCTGAAGAGGATTACTATCACTGGGCTATCGTGCTGAAGGAAATCGATATGCCGGTGGGCGATATCGCCGTTGTCGGTCAGAACGACCTTGCACAGAGTGCGCATATCGGCTACTGTATCGGCAGAAAATGGTGGCATAGAGGCATCACCTCCGAAGCACTGCAGGCGGTCATCGGATATCTGTTCGACCAGATCGGTTTTTTGCGGATCGAGTCCCGTCACGATCCAAATAATCCTCATTCCGGCGCGGTCATGCGCAAATGCGGTATGAAATATGAGGGCACCCTGCGGCAGTCCGACTGGAATAATCAGGGTATCTGCGATGCGGTCTGGTATGCGATTCTTGCAGATGAGCATATATCGGAAAGAGAAAAAACGTTTTTCCCAACATGAAAGGAAGTTTACCATGGCAATGGATCAGCTCGTCATCAAAGGGGCGAGAGAGCATAACCTGAAAAATGTCGATCTGACGATCCCGAGAGATAAACTGGTGGTCTTTACCGGCCTTTCCGGTTCGGGAAAATCGTCGTTGGCATTCGATACCATCTATGCCGACGGTCAGCGTCGGTATATGGAGAGCCTTTCCTCTTACGCGCGGATGTTCCTCGGACAGATGGAAAAGCCTGATGTGGACTCTATCGAGGGCCTTTCTCCCGCCATCTCCATCGACCAGAAGACCACCTCCAAAAACCCCCGTTCCACGGTCGGCACCGTCACTGAGATCTATGACTATCTGCGTTTGCTGTATG
>JAFQND010000235.1 GCA_017396055.1 Oscillospiraceae bacterium | reverse complement strand
CTTTATTCCCCTCGTCATGGGCTACTCCGGTATTTTCTATGCCAAGATCGCCGGACGTTTCCGCATTGCCGACGAGGCAGAGGGTGAGCTGACCACCACCGTACAGGAAAACCTCAGCGGTGTACGCGTTGTCCGTGCTTTCGGACGCGAGCGTTTCGAGATCGAGCGCTTTGACAAAAAGAATATCAATTTCTCCAATCTCTGGATCGAGCTGGGCAAACTTCTGAGCCTGTACTGGTGTCTGGGCGACCTGATCACCGGCCTGCAGGTCATGACGATCATCGTGGCCGGCGCCTTCTTTGCCGTACAGGGCGAGCTTTCTCTGGGCGAATTCCTCGCCTTTGTCTCTTATAACGCCACCCTGATCTGGCCGGTCCGCGGTCTGGGCCGCATCCTCTCTGAGATGAGTAAGGCCGGCGTATCCATCGACCGTGTCGCCTATATTCTCAACGCCGAAGAAGAGATCGAGCCTGCAGACGCAAAGACTCCCGCCATGACCGGCGATATCTGCTTTAACGATGTGACCTTCTCCTATGAAGGCGTCAAGCCCGTTCTGGATCATGTTTCCTTTACGATCCCTGCCGGCAAGACCTTTGCCGTACTGGGAAGCACCGGCTCCGGCAAGAGCACGATGATGCATCTGCTCGACCGCCTCTTTGACCTTGGTGAAGGTCAGGGCAGCATTACGGTCGGCGGTGTGGATATCCGTGAGATCCGCCGGGATCATCTGCGTAAGAATATCGGCCTTGTGCTGCAGGAACCCTTCCTTTATTCCAGAACCATCAAGGAAAATATCGCCATTGCACACCCCGGCGTCGGCCTGGACGATGTCCGCGGCGCAGCGGGAATCGCCTGTGTCGATGAAGCAATCGACACCTTCACCGACGGTTATGATACTGTTGTCGGCGAGCGCGGCGTGACCCTGTCCGGCGGCCAGAAGCAGCGTGTTGCCATTGCCCGTATGCTGATGCAGAATGCGCCTATCATGATCTTTGACGACTCTCTCTCTGCTGTTGACGCCGAGACCGATGCCAAGATCCGCGCAGCGCTGCACGAACGGATGGGTGATGCCACGGTCATTCTGATCTCTCACCGCATCACCACCCTGATGCAGGCGGACATGATCCTTGTACTGGAGGACGGCAAGCTGTCCCAGATGGGTACCCACAACGAACTGATCGCCAAAGAGGGTATCTACAGACAGATCTATGATATCCAGATGAGCAGCAGAGACCGCGAACTGATCGAAGCAGGATTAAACTGAGCATTTTTCCTGTGAGAGGTACTTACCATGAGAATAGACGAAAAAGAATATACAAAACCGTTTGAGCTCAAGACCTGGAAGCGGCTTTTGCCCTATATCAAGCCTTTTGCTCCTACTCTTGCCATGATGGTCGCACTGAACCTTGTCTGTGCCGCCATCGACATTGCGCTGCCCCTGTTCCAGCGGGCTGCCATCGATAATTTCATCGAGAAGGAAACCACCGAAGGCCTGTGGCTGTTCGCCATCGTTTACGGCGTGACCATTTGTGTGCAGACTCTGGCTGTCATCACCTTCTGCCGCGGTGCCATGCGGGTCGAAATGAACCTGGGCCGTGATATGAAGCGCGCCTGCTTCACCCATCTGCAGACCCTTTCCTTCAACTATTACAATGTAACTCCGGTCGGCTATATCCTCTCCCGTGTTATGAGCGATACTAACCGCATCGCCGGTATGGTCGGCTGGCAGCTGATCGACCTTGTCTGGTCGGTGGCTTATGTGGCCGGCGTGTTTGTGGCGATGTTCTTCCTGAACGTAAAGCTGGCTCTGATGATCATTATCATCGTGCCCGCCATCGTCCTGCTGACCATGTATTTCCAGAAGCGGATCCTTCACTGGAACCGCCGCATCCGCAAACAGAACTCGATGATCACCGGTGCCTACAACGAAGGCATCACCGGCGCAAAAACTTCCAAAACCCTTGTCATCGAGGATCAGAACGCCAGAGAATTCAACGAGATCACCGAGGATATGCGCCGCAGCGGCATCCGCGCAGCCAGACTCAACGCCATGTTCATCCCGCTGGTCCTGCTGATGGGCTCGATCGCCAGCGCCATCGTTATCAAGCGCGGCGGCGGTATGGTTCTGGAAAATCTGCTGATGGTCGGTACCCTTTCCGCATTTATCTCTTATGCCACCGGTATTTTTGAACCCATCCAGCAGATCGCCCGCAACCTGTCTGAGATCATCTCTCTGCAGGCCAATATCGAGCGCGTTATGGACCTTCTTGACGAAAAGCCTCTGGTTCAGGATACCCCTGAAGTTGAGGAAAAATACGGCACCTCGCTGGATCCCAAGCCCGAAAACTGGGAGCCTTTGAAAGGCGATATCGACTTTGAAGACATCTCCTTCCAGTATCCCGACGGCAACGAAGAGGTTCTGACCCACTTCAGCCTGAAGGTACCCGCAGGCACCACTGTCGCCATCGTCGGTGAGACCGGTGCGGGCAAATCCACCCTGGTCAATCTGGCCTGCCGGTTCTTTGAACCCACTGCCGGCCGGATCCTGATCGACGGCAAAGACTATCGTGAGCGCAGCCAGCTCTGGCTGCACAGCAATATCGGCTATGTGCTTCAGAGCCCCCATCTCTTCTCCGGTACGGTCATGGAGAATATCCGTTACGGACGGCTGGACGCCACTGATGAGGAAGTCAAGGCAGCTGCCCGCGCAGTATCTGCCGATACCGTGGTCGAAAAGCTGGAAAACGGCTGGGAAAGCGATGTCGGTGAGGGCGGCGACCGCCTCTCTACCGGCGAGAAGCAGCTGATCTCCTTTGCGAGAGCAGTGCTGGCAGATCCCCGGATCTTCGTACTGGACGAGGCCACCTCTTCCATCGACACCCAGACCGAGCAGCTGATCCAGAACGCTATCGAGTATCTGCTCAAGGACCGCACTTCCTTCCTGATCGCACATCGTCTCTCTACCATCCGTCAGGCTGACCTGATCCTGGTAGTCCGGGACGGCAAGATCGTCGAACAGGGCAAACACGAAGAGCTGCTCCGCAAGGGCGGTTACTACCACACACTTTACAGCCGTCAGTTCGAAGAAGAATCGATGATGGGCGTACTTTCCAAGTAAAACCAAAAAGAAAAGCCGCAGACCTTCAAAGTCTGCGGCTCTTTTATATGTCGGGGAAGAATTATTCGCCGTAAACCTCAGCGACATATCTCTTCAGGTTGGCAAGACCGATGCGGACGCCTTCGAGGCAGTCTTCGATACCTTCGAACTCAACAGAAATGTAACCGTCGTAACCGGCACCCTTCAGAGCGCGCAGGCATTTCTTGACGGGAACAGAACCGTGGCCGATGATGGTAGCGCGGCGGTAGTTGCCTGCTCTGGTGGCGGCAAAGCCTTCGCCGGGATCGGTGTCATTGCCGGACTTGATGATGAAGTCCTTGGCGTGTACATAGAAAGCATAGGGAACGCAGCGGCCGACGGCAACGCCGGGCTCGTCGTCTGCACACAGGAAGTTGCCCATGTCGACCAGCTGGCCGAAGTTATCGTTGGCGACAGTGTTGATCAGCTTTTCAACACGCAGGCTGTCCTGAGAGAAGAGACCGTGGTTTTCGGTCATGGTCTTGATACCCTTTGCGCGGGCATATTCGGTCAGCTCGCGGCAGGCATCAGCCAGTTCTTCAACGACGTTGTCATAGCCTTTCCACAGACGGGGGCGGGGACCGCCGGTGACGTCATGACGGAGAGTGGGGCAGCCCATGATCTCAGCAGCATCGATCAGAGTCTTGACATTGGCGATCTCGGTGGCCTTGTCGTTGTTGATGAAATCGGCGCCGACTGCAAAGTTGCAGATCGGAATACCGACTCTGTCAGCCTCGGCGCGGAGAACCTTGGCAAACTCGATGGGGTCTACGTCTTCGGGGAAAGAAGAGAACTCGATAGCATCAAAGCCCATTTCCTTTGCTTTGGCGATGCAGTCGACAACGGTCATTTTACCGGCTCTGATGTACTGCATGAAGCTGTAGGAAGTAACTGCAAATTTCATGGAAAGTCATCCTTTCAGATACATTTTATCGCACAGGAGGCACCGGAAACTCCGGCTGCCCCGGCAGAACGAAAGAGAGTTTTATTCGCCGTAAACTTCAGCAACATATTTTTTGAGGTTTGCCAGACCAATGCGGACACCTTCAAAGCAATCCTCGATGCCTTCAAACTCGATGGCGATCCAGCCATCATAGCCGGCATTTTTCAGAATGCGCAGGCACTGTTTGACAGGAACATCGCCGTGACCGATGATGGTGCCGCGGAGGCGTTTGCCGCCTCTTGTGGGGATCGAAAAACCTTCACCGGGGTCAGGCTGTTCGGCTGTTTTGATGATGAAATCTTTGGCGTGTGCATAAAAAGCATAGGGCGCACAGCGTCCTACGGCGACGGTGGGGTCGTCGTCCACACACAGGAAATTGCCCATGTCGAGAGTCAGACCGAAATTGTCGCTGGCGACGGTGTTGACCAGTTTTTCAACGCGAAGACTGTCCTGAGAGAAACGGCCGTGGTTTTCGGTCGTGGTCCTGATGCCCTTTGCACGGGCATACTCGGTGATCTCGCGGCAAGCGTCGGCCAGAAGACCGATCACGCTGTCATATCCCTTCCAGGTGGGAGCCTTGATGGGGCTGGCAACGTCATGACGCATAATGGAACAGCCCATGATCTCGGCCAGGTCCACATGCTTTTTGATCGCGGCGATCTCGCCTTTATAATCTTCGTTCAGAAGGTTCGCACAGGCGGTATAATTGGAGATGGGAAGACCGAGGCGGTCACTTTCGGCACGCAGTTTTTTTGCATATTCAAAAGGACATTCGTCTTTCGGGAAGACGAAGTCGACCATCTCGACGCCGTCAAAGCCCATATCTTTTATCTTCTGAAAACAGTCGATGGGGGTCAGTCTGCCGTCGTCAAAATACTGCAGAAAGCTGTAGATGCTGACGGAAAATTTCATGGGGAATTATCCTTCCGGACAGGTTTTATTGCACAAAAGGCAGCCGGGGATCCGGCTGCCTCGGCAGAGAACAAAATTATGCGCCGTAGACCTGAGCTACGTACTTCTTCAGGTTGTCCAGACCGATCTGAATACCCATCATGCAGTCTTCCATGCCTTCGAACTCGATGGCCAGATAGCCGTCGTAGCCGGCACCCTTCAGAGCGCGCAGGCACTTAACGATGGGAACTACGCCGTGGCCGATGATGGTGCCGCGGATATAGTTGCCGCCTCTGGTACCAAAGAAGCCCTGGCCGGGATCGGTGTCATTGCCGGACTTGAAAATAAAGTCCTTGGCATGAGCATAGAAAGCGTAGGGAGCGCAGCGGCCGACAGCGATGCCGGGCTCGTCGTCTGCACACAGGAAGTTGCCCATGTCGACCAGCTGACCGAAGTTGTCGTTGGCGACGGTGTTGATCAGAGACTCAACGCGCAGGCTGTCCTGAGAGAAGAAGCCATGGTTCTCGGTCATGGTCTTGATGCCCTTTGCGCGGGCGTACTCGGTGACTTCGCGGCAGGCAGCAGCCAGCTGATCAACGACGTTTGCATAGCCCTTGTAGGTGGGAGCTTCGATGCGGCCGGCAACGTCATGACGCATGGTGGGGCAGCCCATGATCTCAGCCAGGTCTACCTTCTTCTTCAGGGTAGCGATCTCGGTCTCGAGATCTTCGCTCAGAAGGTTTGCACCAACTGCGAAGTTGGAGATGGGCAGGCCGATGCGGTCGCTCTCAGCGCGCAGCTTTTTGGCGTACTCGTAGGGGCACTCGTCTTTGGGGAAGATGAAGTCAACGATCTCGATGGCATCAAAGCCCATATCCTTTGCTTTCTGGAAGCAGTCGATGGGGGTCAGACGGCCGTCGTTCAGATACTGCATGAAGCTATAGATGCTGACGGAAAATTTCATGGGAGATCCATCCTTTCAGAAGATCGCGGGACGGGAGCGCCGCCCCGCGTGAAGTTTTTGGTTATCAGCCGATCATAACTTCGTGACCGGTTTCAGCGGACTTGTAGATAGCATCGAGGATCTTCATCAGAGTGATGCCGTCCTCAGCGGGAGATACACAAGGAGTACCGTTGATGACACAGTCAACAAAGTGGTCGATCTCATTGGCGAACAGGCCGTCGAAGGACAGTGCAGTGGGAGTAGCCAGCTGAACGTTGGTCATATAGCCGTTCAGGTTGGTATAGATCTCCAGCTCGGGGTCGATCTTGCAGCCGGCCTTGGTGCCGAACAGCTGGATAACGCCCTCGTCCTTTTTCAGGTTCAGAGAGAAGGCAGCCTCTACCTGGATAACGGTGCCGTTGTCATAGCGGATCATGGCGGAAGCCAGGTCTTCTACGTCAAAGATATCGTCAGCGCCTGCACCGGCAGAAACGTGGGTCTTGATGCCGCCCTTTACGCCGGGACGGTTAGCCAGTTTGTGGAAGGTAGCGCCGTAAACGGAAACGGGCTGGGGGTTGCCGCAGAGATAACGGCTCAGGTCGATGACATGGACGCCCAGGTCGATCAGAGGACCGCCGGCAGAGCGGGACTTATCGCCGAACCAGCCGCCGGGAGCGCCGTTTCTGCGCAGGTAGGTGACCTTGCCGTAGTAGATGTCGCCGAAGAAATCGTTGTCGATGTAATCCTTGACGATGCGGCAGTCATTGCCGTAGCGGCGTACGAAGCCGATCATCAGCAGCTTGCCGTTCTTTTCGGCAGCAGCCTTCATCTCTTCAGCCTCAGCAGCGGAAGTAGCCATGGGCTTTTCGCAGATAACATGGCAGCCGGCGTTCAGAGCAGCGATGGTGCAGGGAGCATGTTCGCTGTTCCAGGTGCAGACAGAAACTGCGTCGATCTCGGGCAGCTCTTTGAGCATAACATCCTTGTCGGTGTAGGTACGGGTAACACCGTACTTTTCAGCCATGAACTTCAGCTGGGTCTCGTTGATATCGCAGAAAGCGTACAGCTCAACGTTGGGGTTTTTCAGGTAGCCCTGAATGTGGGAATGGGAGATATTACCGGTGCCGATGACGGCGACTTTAATCTTGCTCATTTGAGTTCGTTCCTTTCAGTCGGTAGTCCGATTATTTGATCAGGTTGCTCAGGAAATCGAAGGCAGTGCGGATGTCCTTTTCGGGGGTGCCGCCGACTTCGCGCTCGATGGTCAGGAAGCCGTGGTAGCCGATATCGTCCAGAGCCTTCAGATAGTTCTTGAAGTCAACAGAGCCTTCGCCCAGAGGCAGCTCGATGAAGGAGGGGCTGGCCAGCATTTCGGATTCAACCAGACCGTAAACCTCTTCGGGGTTGCGGTAGTAGTTGCGCTTGCCGTCTTTTGCATGGGTGTGAACGATGTAATCCTTCAGGGTGTAAACAGCCTGTACGGGGTCATCGCCGGTTACCATAACGAAGTTGGCGGGGTCCATGTTGACAGCAACGCCGGTGGAGTGCAGGCCGTCCAGGAAGCCCTTGAGGGTCTTGGCTTCTTCAGGACCGGTCTCGATGGCGAAGTGAGCATCCAGAGAGTCAGCGTACTGAGCCAGCTGGAAGCAGGCTTCCTGCATGACTTTGTAACGGTCATGGGTAGGATCAGCGGGAACAACGCCGATATGGGTGGTAACGATGTTGGTGCCCAGCTCTTTTGCCAGATCGAGGATTCTCTTGGAGCGCTCGATCAGTTCGGGGTTCAGCTCAGCTTTGCCGAAGCCATGGCCCAGGTCGCCGCACAGAGCAGAGATGGTCAGACCTTCAGCCTTTACCATGTCCATGAACTCAGCCTTTTTGGCAGCGGTCAGGTTTTCGGGAGCCATTTCACCGTAGGTGGAATAGACCTGAATACCGGTGGCGCCGATCTCTCTTGCCTTTTTCAGGGCAACGGGGATGGGCTGTTTAAAGGATTCAAGAATTACGCCGATGGAAAAATCGTACATGTGGATCGTTCCTTTCTATAATAAATATTTTGGCGCAGGGTTATATGTTATTTCCCGAAGATCACTGATGATCGAGATCATCTGATCAGATTGTTCAGGAAATCAACAGCGGTACGGATGTCTTTTTCAGGGGTGTCGCCGACTTCACGTTCAATGGTCAGGAAACCGTGATAGCCGATCTCGTCCAGTGCTTTCAGATAAGCGGGGAAGGGAACATCGCCTTCGCCCAGGGGCAGCTCCAGATAAGGACGCTTTGCGACCTGACCGGGTTTTACAGGCACGTCCTCCAGAGAGGCATAATGTCTGCCGTCTTTGGCGTGGGTATGAACGATATAATCTTTCAGGGTGTGAACAGCAGCGACTGCATCATCACAGGAGACCATGACGAGGTTTGCAGGGTCGAGGTTGACAGCAACACCGGTGGAGTGGAGCTGATCGAGGAATCCCTTCAGGATCGGAGCTTTTTCGGGGCCGGTCTCAATGGCGAAATGGGAACCCATGGAGTCGGCATATTCAGCCAGCTTGAAGCAGGCATCCTGCATGATCTTATAGCGTTCTTCGGAAGGATCAGCGGGGACGACGCCGATATGGGTGGTGACGATGTCGGTACCCAGTTCTTTTGCCAGATCGAGGATCCGCTTGGAGCGTTCGATCAGTTCGGGGTTCTGTTCGGGGTCGGCAAAGCCGCGTCCCAGGTCACCGCACAGGGCGGAGATGACCAGACCCTCAGAACGGAGCATGTCGAGAAATTCGGCTTTCTTCTGGGCATTCAGGTTTTCGGGAGCCATTTCACCGTAAGTGGCATAGACCTGGATACCGGAAGCACCTACTTCTCTTGCTTTTTTCAGTGCGACGGGAATGGGCTGTTTAAAGGATTCGAGGATGACGCCGATGGAAAAATCGTACATACGGATCGTTCCTTTCCTGAAAAATAGTTGCAAAACAGCGGCAGATTTCTCAACACAGTATAAAATCTTCGGCTATTCGCACGATTGCATTGACTGCCTATCCGATTTTATTATATAATAAAACGGATGAAAATGTAAAGGGGGTAATTTGCCCCTTATTGCAACAAAATTGCTTTTTTGACCGGTATTATTCTCAAAAAAGGAGGCGAGGCTGTGCAGCTGTCTACTTATGAGGCGCATAATCACAAAGATCCCAATTTTCCTATCATTTTTCATCTGGATACCAGGCAGGAAGAAGAAGAAGGTTTTCCCGTTCACTGGCACGAAAGTCTGGAACTTCTGTTTATCGTAGAAGGCGAATGTGAGGTCACCGGCAACGGCATGGTCAGCATCGCTTCGGTGGGAGATGTGGTCATTTTCAGCTCCAACTGTATCCATACTGTCCGTGCTATCAGCCCGATCAGCCGGTACTATTGTCTGATCGTGGACAAGTTTTTCTGTGACGGATTTGGTGTTCCCGTCGGCGACAAACAGTTCACACAGGTGGTTCGTGACTGGCGCATCAGAGAATGTTATCAGTCTATCGTCCGCGAGATGGAAGAGCAGCCGCTCTATTATAAAGAAGCCGTCAAATCTCTTAGCCTGCAGCTTTTGGTGAGATGCTGCCGCCATTATGCCTTTGCCGCCGACAGCGCTCCCGCCGGAGACAGCCGCCGCAGCGAGATGGTCAAGAACGCGGTCAGTTATCTGCGCGCCCATTTTACCGAGCAGGTGACAGTGGATGAGCTCTGTGCCCATGTGGGATTCAGCAAATATTATTTCTGCCGGGAGTTCAAGGCTCTCACCGGCCGTACGGTCGTGGATTATCTGAATTTCCTTCGGTGCTCCAACGCCCGCCGGCTCATGGCCAGCGGCAAATATAACGTCAGCGAATCCGCGTCCATGAGCGGGTTCAAGAGTCTTTCCTATTTTTCCCGTGTTTACCGCCGTCAGATGGGCGTGCTGCCCTCTGCGGAAAGCGAGGGAGCAAAGCTGTGAGAGAAGGAAAGTCCCCGTTGTTTCGGGGACTTTCTTATTTTTTGTCAGAATCGCCTTAGTTTTTGTACGGGATATGGACAGGTGTAATTTATTTGTGATACAATTTAGCTGTAGAAAATGAAAAACGAAGGGGGCGCGGCATATGAGAAAACTGCTGGCATTGTTATTGACCTGTATGATCGTTTTTGCTTTGGGCGGATGCGGCAGGAGAGAAATGACCGGATTGGACCAGTTCGTGGAAGACGGCGTATTCGTTTATCCGGGTCTGGAATGGGGCATGACGCCGGCGGAAGTATCGGCGGTCACCGGATGGCCGTTGGAAAAGGCAGCTTATTCTTCTGACGGAGACGATACCTATGAACTTCATGAAATCCCTTATGGCGGCGAAGAATGGACCGCACAGGTTCAGTTCATGCGCGACGGCGGCTTGTGGTGTGTCAGCCTTTTACAGGAGGGAAAAATCAGGAAAGCCGAAAAGCTTTTCGACTCGATGGATGCTGATTTTACAGAAATGCTGGGCGAGCCGGATCCCGGCCATTACCGTATGATCAAAGAGTATGGCGACCGGCGGATGATCATCAGCGAAGCAAACTGGAAATCCGCATCCGAAGAGGCCCCCAGCCGTATGCAGCTGTATTGTTCTTATCAGGAAGGGCAGGATACCGCTTTCCTCGGACTGATTGTCATGCATCCGGCGCATGGCAGCGAAAACTGAAAAAATTCTTTTAACCCCTTGACAACCGGCTTTTGCTTTGCTATACTTATCGTGTTGTGAGCCATTAGCTCAGTTGGCAGAGCATTTGACTTTTAATCAAAGGGTCCGGAGTTCGAGCCTCCGATGGCTCACCAAAAATCCCGAATGCGTGAGCGTTCGGGATTTTTCTTTCCCTGAAATATGAAAAAACGCTTCTTTTTCACTGCTTTTTCTGTTATCATAATAATATAAACGCCTTTTGAAAGGAACGATCAGATGAGACTGAATATCAACGGTATCGATCTGTATTATATGGACATCGGCCCCAAGGATTCCGATGAGACCGTGGTGCTGCTCCACGGCTGGGGGGCCAATTCTTCCCTCTACCGCAGCATTACCGACCTGCTTGCAAAAAAGCGGAGAGTCATTGCCCCCGATTTTCCCGGTTTTGGTGAGACAGCTGAGCCCGGCACTCCCTGGGAAGTCCGTGATTTCGCCGACTGTGCGGTGGAGCTGATCAGAGCGTTGGACCTGAAAAAGGTGGTCCTTTACGGCCATTCCCACGGCGGAAGAGTATCGCTGGATATCGCCGCGAGAGAGGACCTTCCCTTTGAGCTGACCCGGATGGTGCTGATGGATGCCGCCGGCATCGTGCCGAAAAAAACGCTGAAACAAAAGATCCGCCAGCGGGAATACAAGATCGCCCGGACGATCCTTTCGTGGAGATGGGTAAAGGCGCTTTATCCCGATGCACTGGAAAATCTCCGCCGTTCCCGCGGCTCGGCCGATTATCAGAACGCTTCCCCGCTGATGCGCCAGACGCTGGTCAAAGTGGTCAACACCAGCATGGAGTGGGCAATGCCCAGGGTAAAAGTTCCTACCCTGCTGCTCTGGGGCGAAAAAGATACCGCAACCCCCATTTCCGACGGCGAAAAAATGGAACAGCTGATCCCCGGTTCCAGTCTCGTACGTATTCCGGATGCCGGTCATTTCTGTTATGTGGATCGCTGGCCGCTGGTCGCACCGGTGCTGGATGCTTTCTTTGACCCTGCGGAGGTGGAATAATGGAACTGTTTGTGTTCATCTTTGTGCTTGTCTGCTGGCTTTTAAGCTTTGTGAGCCATCTTGTCTGGTATATGCACATGTTCCAGCTCAACGGCTATAAGCCCCATGTGCAGAAGAAATGGCTGAAGACGAATTTCCTTCCCGCCATCGTGGGCAGAAACCTTGCCGTACTGGCTGCACTGCCTCTCCTGTTTCTGTGGAAGCCCGGCCGGATCATTGCGGCACTTCTGCTGCTCCTTTCCGCCTGGCTCGGAAGGCCCAAGCCCAAACAGGCTAAAATCCCCCTTGTCTATACCGCAAGAGTAAAAAGAATGTTCGTGACCTGCGGCCTGCTGACCGCTGTCTGTATCGCTGCCGCGTTCCTGTTCAGATATACCGTGCCGGTATGGGCACCGTTTCTCTGCGCTTTCCATTGCGCGGGCGGTCTGGTGATCCTTCTGGCGAACTTCATCAACAAGCCCATCGAAAAGAGCATCAACCGCTGGTATGTGAATGATGCCATGAAGATGCTGAAAGCCATGCCGAATCTCACCGTTGTGGGCATCACCGGCAGCTATGGCAAGACCAGCGTCAAATTCTTCCTCAGAAAGCTCCTTTCGGCAAAATATAACGTCCTGATGACTCCCGAAAGCTATAACACCCCCATGGGTGTCGTCAAGACCATCCGTCAGTCGCTGCGCCCCACCCATGAAATCTTCCTTTGCGAGATGGGCGCCAGAAATGTGGGCGATATCAAGGAGATCTGTGATATCGTCGAGCCGGACTGCGGCATTATCACTTCCGTCGGTCCTCAGCATCTGGAGAGCTTCAAGTCGGTGGAAAACGTTATCAAGACCAAGTTTGAGCTGAGAGACGCGCTGCCGGTGGACGGCACTGTCTTCCTCAACTGGGACAATGAATATATCCGCACGCAGGCTTCCAGCCGCCCCCGCGTCACCTATGGTATCGAAAAGGGCGACAGTGATTATACTGCCTATGATATCAGCGTTTCTGCCGCCGGTTCCACTTTTAAAATGAAAGCGGACGGAAAGGAATACACCTTCACTACCCGCCTGATCGGCAGCCACAATGTGCTGAATATTGCCGGCGCCATCGCCTGTGCCCATACTCTCGGCGTACCGATGGAGATGCTGGTGAGACAGGTAAAACTGCTGGAAAGCGTTCCTCACCGGCTGCAGCTGGTCAAGGGGAACAACGCTCTGATCATCGATGATGCCTATAACTCCAACCCCAGCGGCGCAAAGGCAGCCCTCGACACCCTTGCCGCTTTCGACGGCGTCAAGGTCCTGGTCACCCCCGGCATGGTGGAGCTGGGCGAAAAACAGGCAGAACTGAACCGGATGTTCGGTTCGCAGGCCGCTGCAGTATGCGATTATGTGGTCCTGGTGGGCGAAAAACAGGCTGAACCCATCTATGCAGGGCTTATGGATGCAGGTTATCCCAAAGAGAAGATCTTTGTGGAGCACGACCTGAAAGCTGCCCTGAAGACTGTTGAGAATATCCGCACCGGCGACAAACAGAAGATCGTCCTTCTGGAAAACGATCTGCCGGACAATTTCTGATAAAAGGAGTGCTGTAAAATGAAGATCAAAGTCGGCGTACTGTTCGGCGGCAAGAGCGTAGAGCATGAGGTATCCATTATCTCGGCACTGCAGGCATGCCAGTCCTTCGACCGGGAAAAATATGATATCGTTCCCATCTATATGACCCGTGAGAACACCTTCCATATCGGTGAAGCAGTCGGTAAGATCGAGTGTTATAAAGCCGGTATCCCCGCACTTCTGAAACAGAGCCAGCAGGTCACTTTCTCCGGCAAGGACGGCAGACTTCTGCTCGAGCGTTATCCTGCAAAGAAGTTTGGCAATAATGTTCTTGAGACCATCGATGTGGTCTTCCCCATCGTTCACGGCACCAATGTGGAAGACGGCACTCTGCAGGGCTATCTGAAGACTTTCGGCGTGCCTTTTGTCGGCTGTGACGTACTGGCTTCCGCTGTCGGCATGGACAAATATGTCATGAAAACCGTCTGGATGGCAAGCGGACTGCCCGTGCTGCCCTGCCTGCGCATCGACCACAAGCATTATCTGAACGACACCGAAGCTTTCCTCGACCGCGTCGAGAAGGAGATCGGCTGTCCTGTTATCGTCAAGCCCGTCAACCTCGGCTCCAGTGTCGGCATCCGCAAAGCCGATGACCGCGAGGAACTGGCTGATGCGCTGGATTATGCTTTCCAGTATGCAGGAAAAGTCCTTGTCGAGCGTGCTGTACAGAATCTGAAAGAGATCAACTGCTCCATCATCGGCGACTATGAAGAAGCCGAAGCTTCTGAATGCGAAGAACCGGTCAGCAACGACCGTATTCTGACCTATGAGGAGAAGTATCTGCAGGGCGGCAACTCCAAAAAGGCCGGTTCCGGCGAAGGCGAAGGCATGGCGAGTCTTTCCCGTAAGATTCCTGCGGACATCACCCCTGAAGAGCGTGAGAAGATCCGCACCCTCGCTGTTGAAGCCTATCAGGCACTGGACTGCTGCGGCCTGTCCCGCATCGACTTTATGATGGACAGCGTCACCCGTGAGGTCTGGCTCAACGAGATCAATACCATTCCCGGTTCTCTGTCCTTCTATCTGTGGGAACCTCTGGGCGTACCCTATAAGGATGTGCTGACCCGCATGATCAATCTTGCTTTCAAGCGTGAGCGCGAAGTGGGCGAGATCACCTATTCCTTTGATACCAATATTCTCGCCGGTGCCAGCTTCGGCGGCACCAAGGGTTCCAAGCTGTAAACAGCGCTGTAAGGAGAAATCATGAAGAGAGAATATATGCTGCATCTGCAGTTTGATGTCTGGAGCAGCCAGTGCTGGTTTATCGGAGAGGATTCTCCCGAGGCAGAAGCGAAATGGCTGGAAGCTCGCAGCACTCTGGCCGAACTGGCTGAATCTGCCGCCAATCCCCAGCGCTTTTCCCAGCTGGTGACCGAGCGGTTCAAAGAATACGGTTTCGACCGGGTCCATAAATAAATTCCGGACAGGTGAGAAAGATATGAAAGCAAGAGTACCCAAAGTGGAAGTCAAGCCCGTTGTGCTGTTTTACGGCATCGAAGGCGAAAAGAAAGAACAGCTGACCACCCTGTTTGACCGGGAGGCTGTTCCCTATAAAGAGGCTGTCAGCGCAGACCTCTGCCGGAAGACCGGTTATCTCTGCGGCCTTGCCGGATTTGAAGCAGGTGAAGAAAAGGAATGTGAGCCCTTCGACCGCGAAGCAATGATCTTCTGCGGATTCAATGATCGTGTCCTTGACCGGATCCTGAAATTGCTGCGGGACAACGATCTGAAGATCGCCCTGAAGGCTGCCCTGACCCCCACCAATCAGAACTGGACGCTCAGTGATCTGCTCAAAGAGATCGCAAAAGAACACGAAGAGATGTCCAGACGCAGATAACAGAAAGCAGGCTGTTCTGAAAGGATCAGTCTGCTTTTTCATTCATAAAGTCCCTTTTTAGATTCTTGTTGCTGAACGCCTATAAATCTTATCCATCATCGAAATGCGCAAGGGAATGCCCCACAATACGATTTATGGCACACTCCACAGCATTCTTCATTGGGACTTAAAATCACTTAAAATGAGCCACAGGACAATTACAGAGCAAAAAACAACAGGGGCAGAGGTCTAAACCTCTGCCCCTTAACTGTTCGACAAGTTAGAATTGGTCAGCCAAACCAGTATTATTCAATCCGGTCTTTGCAATACTGAATACCAAACCAATCAAGGTCAGATATTTTTATTTTCCCCTCTGCGAGAGCATCTTTCACGGTTTGTTCGGTCCCGTCCTTGTAATATACAATAACCACACTACTGCGAATTGATGGGAAAGAGTATACATATGTTTCATCAGAGTAGAACCCCTCTAAAGCATCGGGTTCACCACCTCTGTCGCTATGATAAATAATGTTTTCTATAAGTTTCGGTTCAGCGAAATAGTTGATGCTGTATTTATCCAAGTCGGTAATTTGAATGTGACCATTTTCTAATGCCTCTCCGATGTTTTCGGTATTTCCGTCTATATATTCGACAATCACATGCTGACTAATTGGGTTGCCAAATATATAAATATAACGTTCATCTTCAAAGAAAGGTTCTTCAACATCAGGAAGGTCCATGTCATTCGTATTGTCAGTTATGCTTTTGATTTCTTTTATTGTGTCAATAGGATTGCTGTCAATTGGTTGTTCCATAATAGGATTTGTTGTGTCAGTAGGAGTTATTGTGTTAGTAGGAGTTTGTGAAATATCATTTCCTTTGTTTTCGGTATTTTCACAACCTACGAATGAGAGCAAGAATACAAATGCAAAAACTAATACTATAAATCTTTTCATAATCGT
>JAFQND010000234.1 GCA_017396055.1 Oscillospiraceae bacterium | reverse complement strand
CTGGCTGGCGAAACTGGGCGAAGAGGGATTCTTTGATCTGCTGGCGGTCAAACGTGCCGACAATCTGGCACAGGATTTGTCTTACAGAGATAAGCGCAGCGCACTGGATGAGCTTGCTCTGCTGGCAAAGGAAGTCCTCGCCGAAGGTCAGTGCTTCACGCTGAAATCTCTGGCGGTGAACGGCTATGACCTGATGGAACTCGGCTTTGAGTCCGGTGTCCGTATGGGTGATGTGCTGGACAGCCTTCTGGAGAAGGTCGTTGAAGGGGAATACCCCAACGATAAAGAAGTACTTCTTCGTCTGGCGAAAGAAATGCTTTAAGAAAAAATATCGCCGCTCAGCAGTGCTGAACTCCCGTAAATAAGAAAAAGGCCACTCTTCCGGTGTGGTCTTTTTCTTTGGCTGTCAGCGAATTGTCCGGATAATTATTCATCCTCATACGGCGAGGTGACCATACTCAGCAGTACCGTCGTACAGAAGACACCATTCTGTGCCTGATATTCCATGCTGCCGCCATTGCGCTCGGCGATCTGTTCGATGCTCCGCATGCCATAGCCGTGATGGCCTTCCGATTTACTGGAAAGCAGCCGCTTTCCGTGTATTTTCAGCTGTCCGGAGAAGCTGTTTTCCACCCGGATGATAACAAAGCCGGCGTTGAAAGAACGGATCTGCAGCCGGATATATTTATGATCTGCAGCTTTCGAGGCGCCTTCAATGGCATTGTCGAGAAGATTGCCCATGAGCGTACAGGCATCCACCGGGTTGAGAAAGCTGATAGATGCTGTCAGCTTCACAGAGAAGTCGATCCCTCTCTTTTGGGCGAGAGCTGCCTTTTCGGTCAGGATCACATTGAGGATCCGGTCATCGGTGAAAATTCCCTGTGACCTTCCGGCAAAGTCTTCGGTCAGCTGTCCCAGATACCGGCGCAATTCCGGAAGATCTCCTTCCGCTGCCGTCTGGGACAAATACCGTAAGTGGTGCTTGACATCGTGGACCATACCGGCAAACTCATCGTTTTTCTGTTCGATGAGTTCGAAATGAGTTTTTTCCATCTCTCTGCGCAGCCGGATGTATTCATATTCTTTTGAACGCTCCATATGCCGGACAAGACTTTCGAACAAAGTAAATGCGGCAAGACAGGCGTAAAGCATGGCTACACCCGTCAGGATCAGCACCAGTTCTTCCACGGAGCTGACGGCATATTTTGCCAACAGATGTCCGATAAAGCTGCAGCATAACAGACAGGCTGCAGGTACGGTCAGGAACAGCAAAAACCAGCTGATACTGATCGTACGATAAAGAGTTACAACGGTCCGGATATAGAATTTTACCAGAATAAAGATGCACAGCAGACAGATATAAACGCCTGCCATGGCCCGGAAGGGTCCCGGCCATGCGCCGGATCCCGGTTCGATCAGCAGCCAGCCCCATCTTCCCAGAGTGTCACTGAACGAGATCATCACCATGAACAAACTGATAAAGATCAGCTTTCGGTCAGAGGGCTGACGGTTATAGAACCAGCTTGCCGTCAGCATGAGAGTCACTGCTGTCAGCAGTACATTTCCCCACCAGTATATCGGCAGCATATCAATGACCGTCAGGCACAATGTGGCCGCAGCGCAGCCGGCAGGCCAGCCGTTCCGGCGGGAATCATCTTTCTTCAGGACCCATTCACAGAGATCATCATACAGAAGAATACTGAACAAATTGACCGGCAGCATGGCGGCGGCCCAATAAAGCATCGTGACCAGTTCCATTATGACCTCCCGTCAGAGCCGCATGCCGGCGAACCGGATGAATTCCTGTTTGAATGTTTTGGCTTTGGGTTGCGAGATGGGAAGAATGTCACCGTTTTCCATAATAACGGTACTGCCGGTTATGGAGAGAATGCGGTTGAAATTGACAAGATAACTTTTGTGAGAGAAACCGAATCCGTGGGAAGCCAGCATCTCATACATCTCGCCGATCTTCATCTTTACTTCCTGTCTGCCGTGGTCGGTGATCAGTTCCACTGCTCTGCCGGAAATGGTCAGATACAATACCGATGAAACATTGATGCGGATAATATCACCGCCCGTGCGGAAGGTGATGATTTGTGTCTTTCGGGATACTTCTTCAAAAGCGGCGGTGAGTTCTTTTGAAAGGGTGGCATCGTCCATCTGTTTCATCAGATAGCGGAAGGGCGAGACCTGAAATACCTCCACAGTGGGCGCAGCTACACCCGTCAGAAAGATCAGCGTGGTTCTCTGATCGGTCTCGCGTATGCGCCGCGCAGTATCATAACCGTTCAATTCCGGCATCTGAACATCCAGAAAAAGCAGGTCAAAGGGCCGTTTGTCTGAACGAAGCAGCTCTTCGCCGGAGGAGAAAACAGTAACTTCATAATTATCGTCAAAGGGATGCAGTTCTTTCAGCAATGTACGGATGCGCTGAAGCTCTGCCTGGTTGTCATCACAAAATGCAATACGGATCATGGTTATCACGCCTTTCTTTTTTTATTGTAGCAGTATTGCGGAAAACTTGCAAGATACCATGATTTGTGCTAGGATAAAGATATATGAATTTTCAGGAGGAATCGGCAAATGGAAAAAGAACTTCTGGCAAAACTGGAAACTCCCTGTGTTGTTATCGATATGGCACAGGTAAAAAAGAATATCGCAGATATGCAGGCGATTGCTGATGCATCCGGCTGTGCATTGAGACCCCATATCAAGACCCATAAGATGCTTTCTCTCGCAAAGCTCCAGATGGCTGCCGGCTGTAAGGGCTTCACCTGCGCCAAGGTATCCGAAGCTGAAGTCATGATCGAAGCAGGCTGCGATGATATCTTTATTGCATATCCGCTGGTCGGTGAATTCCGTATCCGCCGTGCCCTTGAGGTACAGAAAAAGCTCAAAAGATTTATCCTTGCCGTCGACAGCATGGAATCCGCAAAACCTCTGAGCGATGCCGCTGTTGCTGCAGGCACCGTTTTTGAAGTCCGCATGGAGATTGACACCGGTCTGAAGCGCACCGGTGTTACCCGCGACAAATACCTCCAACTTGCAAAAGAAATTGCTGCTCTGCCCGGCCTGAATATGACCGGTATCTATACCTTCCGCGGTCTGGTGCTGCACGATGAAGCCACTACCGATAACGCCGCTGCCGCCAAAGAAGAAGGCGAGCTGATGGCAGCCATGGCAAACGAACTTCGTGCCGCCGGTATTCCTATCGTCGATGTCAGCGCAGGTTCCACCCCTACCGGTGCTCTGCTGGCACAGACCGGCCTTGTCACCGAAGTCCGCCCCGGCACCTATATCTTCAACGACTATATGATCATGAAAGAAAACAACATCGGCCTTGAGAACGTGGCTGCCCGCGTTTATGCTACCGTTGTCAGCACCCCCGAAGAGGGCTATGCGGTCATTGACGGCGGCGTCAAGACCTTCCCTATGGACGGAAAACTGGATCAGCCCCCCTATTACTTCCACGGCTACGCAGTTGTTCCCGGCGACGATAATCTCTGCCTGCAGAGAATGAACGAAGAGCACGGCATGATCACCGCCAGAAACGGTCATACCGGTCTGAAAGTCGGTCAGCTGCTGGAACTGGTTCCTCTTCACGTCTGCCCCACCATCAATCTGCAGAACGAAGTCTGGCTTTATGAAGATGGTACCCTCCGCAAGGAAAAGGTTGCTGCCCGCGGCTGTCTCGTCTAAGGAGGAAGTATGAAACTGCTGATCAAAGACGGCAATATCATCGACGGTACCGGCAGAGAAGCCTTTTACGGCAGTATTCTTGTGGAAGACGGAAAGATCGTTCAGGTTTATGAGGGAATCGATCCGCTCTTTTCCATCCGAGCCGACGAGGTTTACGAGGCAAGAGGACTGACCGTCACTCCCGGTTTTATCGATACCCACCGTCACGGCGATACTGCCGCGCTTACCGACCCTGATTTTGGCATCATCGAGCTGAGACAGGGTGTCACCACTGTCCTTAATGGCAACTGCGGTCTTGCTCCCACCCCCATGTCCGAAGAAAACCGTGAGGCGCTTTTAAGTTATATCGAGCCCTGTCTTGGCCATATGCCGGACGAATATTTCTTCCCGACTCTTTCTTCTTATCTGGAAGCGCTGGAGGAAAAGCCCCTTCGTGTCAATACCGCCACTCTTGCCGCCACCGGTGCCATTACTGTTGCGGCCAAAGGTTTCTCACAGGAGCCGTTCACGCCCGAACAGCTTGAAAAGGCAAAGAGCCTTGTCCGTGATGCTATGGAAGCCGGTGCCTTCGGCCTTTCCTGCGGCATCATGTATAATCCCGAGTGTTATACTCTTGAGAATGAATATGTCGCTATGGTCTCTGAAGCTGCTCCCTATGGCGGTTATCTGACCAGCCATGTAAGAGGCGAGGGCAACAGCCTGATCCCTTCTGTGGAAGAAGTCATCCGCATCGCCGGAAAAGCAGGTGTTCCCATCAATATCAGCCACTTCAAAGTGGTCGGTATCCGCAACTGGGGTAAATCCCTGCCCACTGCCATCGAAAAGATTGAAGCCGCCCGCGCGGAAGGTATTGATGTCACTACCGATGCTTATCCCTATATGGCCGGTTCCACCACCATTCTGACGCTGGTGCCTCCCACTGTTCCCGTGGACACTATCAATACCCCCGAGGGTATCGAACTGCTGAAAAAAGAGATCGCCCGCGATCACGATGACTGGGACAATATGGTTCATTCCATCGGCTGGGACCGCATCATTATCAGCTCGGTCATTTGTCCTGAGTATAAATTCTGCTCCGGCAAAAATATGGAAGAGATCGCGAAAGAGATGGGTGTCTGCCCCGAAGCTGCTCTGGCTGAACTGGTCGAAAAGAACAGCGGCAAGGTGGGCGTTATCCTGATGAGTATGTCCGAGTCGGATGTGGAGCTGGTACTGGGTCTGCCCTATACTTCGGTTATCTCCGATTCTCTTTACGGTGGAGGCGACCTGCCACATCCCAGACTTTACGGTTCTTTCCCCAGAATGATCGCTCATATGGTCCGGGATCGCAAGCTAATGTCTTTGGAAGAAGCTGTTCATAAGATGACCGGTCTGCCCGCCAAGCGGATGGGTCTTACCGATCGCGGTCTTCTGAAAGAGGGCATGGCAGCAGATATCTGCGTCTTCGATCCGGAAACCATTCAGGATACCGCTACCTTTACCGAACCCAAGCAGTATGCAACTGGTCTGAACCTTGTCCTTGTGGGCGGCAAAAAAGCCGTCATCGATGATACTGTCACCGGTGCCTTTGCGGGTAAAGTCCTGCGCAAGGGAAGGTAAGCCTCATGGAGATCAGGTTTGCTGTAAAGGAAGATGCTGCAGCTATTCGGGAGATTTATGCTCCCTATGTGACCGATACCGCGGTTACCTTTGAGTATGATGTGCCGGACGAAGCTGAATTTGTCTGCAGGATCGAAAATACTCTGAAGGAATATCCCTATCTGGTAGGGGTGGAAAACGGCAGGGTTATAGGCTATGCTTATGCCGGCTCATTTCATTCGCGGGCGGCTTATAAACATTCTGCTGAAGTGTCGATTTATCTTGAGCGCAGTCAGCACGGAAAAGGAATTGGCAGCCTTCTCTATCGTGAGCTGGAAAAGATCCTCATCCGGCAGAATGTGTTTCTGCTTTGCGCTTGTATTACCGTGACTGAGCGGGAAAACGATGCACATCTGACCGATGCGAGCGTTCGTTTCCACCGTAAAAACGGATATGCTCTTGTGGGAAAGCATGAGCTGTGCGGCTATAAATTCGACAAATGGTACAGCATTGTCTGGATGGAAAAACTGATCGCCGAGCGGGTAAGTGATCCCGAGCCATTTCTCCCGTTTTCAAGACTTAATGTATAATCAATGTCAATCTATACCGAAAGGAAGTAATATCATGTCTAAAATCGAAGAAAAACTGGCAGCAATGGGTCTTGCTCTGCCCACTCCCCCTCCCAAGGGCGGTGTCTACTCTCCCGCAAAGACCTTCTGCGGCGGCAAGCTGGTCTACATCTCCGGCTGTGGTCCTGTCATTGACGCTCCCGTTACCGGTAAGCTGGGTGTCGATATGACCACCGAGGAAGGCTATGTTCATGCCCGCAACTGCATGCTCAACGTTCTGGCTGTTCTCAAGCGCGAGATCGGTGACCTTGACCGTGTCAAGACTCTGGTTAAGCTGACCGCCTTTGTTGCCAGCGGCCCCGATTACTATGAGCATCCCAAAGTCGCCAATGGCGGCAGCGATCTGCTGGCTGAGCTGTTCGGCGATGTTCCCACCCGTTCTGCAGTCGGTATGGTCGCTCTCCCCGGCAATATTCCCGTGGAGATCGAAGGCCTGTTCGAAATCGAATAAGCAAAATAAAAGAAAAGACGGACAGCTTATGCTGTCCGTCTTTTTTATTGTTATCTCAGCATTTAACCCAGCGCTGCAGTCAGCCAGACCAGCATGTCGCTCTCACCGCGGTTTGCAAAGGCATTATAGGGGATCATCCGCAGAACAGCATCTTCTGTTCCGGGCATTTCGGCGCTGTACAGACCGCTTTCCAGAGGCAGAAGCTTTTTGCAGGGAATATCCAGTGCAGGCAGACCGAATTCACAGGGAACTTCGGCAGCTTTGAAGCCTGCCTTGACAAGATAGCTGTGCAGATCGCTGCCATTATCCACACCTTCGGCGCAGTAGACGATCGGTCCGCGGCGGATAGCCAGTTTACCGGCATCGCGCAGTACACGGGGATCGGCAAAGACAGCATATGCTTGCATATCCAGCTCGAGAATGATCTCGCCGTCATTTTCCACAACGGCATAGCCCTTTTCCATTACATAGGGCTTATTGAGGGTAAAACCTCTGCACCAGCCGGGAATGCGCAGGGCAACTTTTGCGGTGCCCTCCGCCTTGACGGAAATAGTGCCGGTACGGGGATAATCGGTGGTCATGGTGCAGGAGATTCCGCTGTCCTTCAGCACTGAGCCGATATACTGATTTACAAAGAGAGTGTCGCCTTCGATACCATAGACGTACTGTCCCATAGAGGGGAGAACTCTGTTCAGGTTGGGCGGGCAGCAGGAGCAGCTGAAGCACTCGACGCGTTCGGTGATGGGGAAGCGGCGCTTGCCGTAATAGGCGGAATCGTACTGCTCGCTCAGGTTGATCTCCAGCGGATTTTCATAGAAGAAAGCTGCACCGTCAGCAGAAAGGCCCGACAGCATGCCGTTGTACAGTTGCAGCTCGATCATGTCGGCATATTTTGCGTCGCCGTCCATCTGCATCATCCGGTGGGCAAAGAAGATCATACCGATGGATGCACAGGTCTCGGCATAGGCGGTGTCGTTGGGCAGATCATATGCGCCGGTGAAAGCTTCGCCCATATAGGTGGAGCCAAGGCCGCCGGTCACATACATCTTGCAGTTTGCCATGTTGTCAAACAGCTTGCGGCAGGCAGCTTTCAGTGCCTCGTCGCCGGTCTCGATGGCAAGGTCGGCCATGCCGGTATAAAGATAGCAGGCGCGGACCGAATGTCCCACAGCTTCCGCCTGTTCGCGGACGGGCATATGCGACTGGGTGTAGATGTCACCGCGTTTTTCCTCCACGGTGCCGCGGGTGTTGATGAAGTGAGCACACAGGTCGAGGAATTTCTTCTTGCCGGTATAGCGGTACATCTTGACCAGCGCCAGCTCGATCTCCTCATGGCCGGGGGTGAAGAATCCGGCGCTGTTGTCCTCCACAAAGACCTTGTGGATATGGTCGGCGTATTTTTCCATGCAGTCCAGCAGGTCAGTCTTGCCGGTGGCTTCTGCGATGGCAACGGCAGCCTCCATCATGTGGCCGGCACAGTAAAGCTCGTGGCATTCCCGGTCGGTGAACCGATTTTCCGGCTCCACAACGGTATAATAAATGTTGAAATAACCGTTCTCGTCCTGATTCTTTTTGACCAGGGCAACAAGGTCGTCCACTTTCTTTTCCAGCTCGGGGTCGGCATGTTTTGCCAGGATATAGGCAGCGCCCTCCATCCATTTGGCAATGTCGCTGTCCCAGAAGATATGGGGGCGAAGGTCGTCGCCCGGCTTCCAGTCAAAGCGGAAAGCGCCGACGCGTCCGGTCTCGTCAAAACGGTCATAGACCGCCTTGATGGTAGCAGTACGGTTCAGCTCCTGCTTTTCAAACAGATAGCCGCCGGTCAGATCAACTTTGGTATAGCCATAGGTCTTCATAAGTTTTCCTCCTATGATTAGTATACTTTATTTATACCATAATTTCAGGAAAATGCAAGGGCGGTCGGTGAGTTCGTTGACTTTGGACCAGGAAAAATGTATCATTACATTAATAGAACCTATCGCCGCAGAACAAAACCGCTAGGGAGATGAAAAGATGACTTACAGCGAAAAATTGACTGAACTGCGAGAGCAGGCTGAACGGAAACAACATCTGGATAATATGCTTGCGGATCTTCGAAGACAAGAGCGGGAGCTGGCCGATAAAGTGAGCAGCCTTGAAACCGTTAAAATTTCTGAGCAGGCTGACGTGGACCGGCTGCAGGGCAGGAGCCTTTCGGTTTTTTTCCTGCGGCTTTTCGGCGGGCTGGATGAAAAACTAACTGGGGAACAGCAGGAGGCCTATGCTGCCGCTGTCAGATATGATGCTGCAGTGCAGGAACTGGAGGCAGTCCGGGAGGATATCCAGCGGTACGGAAAAGAAGCCTTTGCTATCCGGAACAGCAAGTCTGATTATGAGACTTTGCTGGCAGAAAAAGCGCAGGTCATCAGGGATTCGGCTCTGTCGGAAGGGGAGGAGTTGATCCGGCTGGACGGAGAACAGGCGCGGCTGAAAAGCAGACTCAAAGAGATCAGAGAAGCTCTTGATGCAGGAAGCAAGGCGATCTCTGCCACAGACAGTATCCTTTCGGAACTGGAACAGGCCGAAGGATTCGGGACATGGGATATTATGGGCGGCGGCATACTGGCCGATATGGCCAAGCACAGCCATCTGGATAACGCACAGATCGGAACTGAACGGCTGCAGGTGGCCCTCCGCCGGTTCAGAAATGAGCTGACCGATGTGCAGATCGACGCGGAGATGCAGGTGAACATAGACGGCTTTCTTCGCTTTGCAGATTATTTCTTTGACGGTTTCTTTGCCGATTGGGCTGTGATGCAGCGAATATCCGGAGCAAAGGAACGGGTACGGTCGGTGCGGTCACAGATCCGCGGTATTCTGAAAAAGCTGGAAAATATAGAACGGGAACTTGACCGGGAAGCCGATGCCGTCGGACGCAGGCGAAACGAACTGATCCTGCGGGTGCCGATCTGACCGTCGGGCATTGACTTGTGCCCCTTTCCCGTTGTAAAATAAAGAAAAACGAAAGAAGGGATTCACATGACCGAAGTTGTAGCAGGTCTGATCTGGGACGGCGACCGTTTTCTGATCTGTCAGCGCCCTGCCAATAAAAAGCGCGGCCTTCTTTGGGAGTTTGCCGGAGGCAAAATGGAGCCGGGCGAAACGATGGAAGAGACCCTCATCCGGGAGTTTCAGGAGGAGCTTGGTGTGACTCTGCGGCCGCTGGACATTTTCATGGATGTGACCCACGAATATCCCGATATGACGGTTCATATGACGCTTTATAATGCCGTTATTGCAGAAGGTGAGCTGCAGCGGCTGGAGCATAATGATCTTCGCTGGATCACTGTGGACGAGATTGACGGATATGATTTCTGTCCCGCCGATGTGGATATCCTCGAGCGGCTCAAGGGCCGTAAAAATTATCATAAACTGGTCCGTGACCGTATTCCCGAAGTCATCAGATCGTCCGGAGGAAGTTCGCTGACCGAAGTACTGGATGATGAGACCTATCTGAAACTTTTGGATCAGAAGCTGGACGAAGAGCTGGCGGAGTATCACGAGGACGGAAACGTAGAGGAACTGGCCGACCTTCTGGAGGTCATTTATGCCGCGGCCGCTGCAAGAGGATGTTCTGCTGAAGAGTTGGATGCGATTCGTACGAAAAAAGCCGCCGGGCGCGGTACTTTTGAAAAAAAGCTGCTGCTCAAGGCAAGCTTTTACGGCAGGTAAAATACGAAAGGGAGCAAATTTATGCGTTATTGTGTACCGGTACCCTGTTTCTTTGGAAAAGAAGATTTTTGTGAAGCCATCCGGAAAATCGGTGCTCTGGGATTTGACTGTGCCGAAACTTATGGCTGGAAGAATCTGGATCTGGATAAGGTCCGTGCTGCCTGTGAGGAATCGGGCGTTGAACTTCTGAGCATGTGCACTACCGAGTTCGGCATGACTCTTCCTGACAATCAGGAAAAATGGCTGGATGGGCTACGGGAAAGCTGTGCTGCCGCGAAAAAGGTCGGCGCTTCCAGATTGATCACCCAGGTCGGTCCCGACACCGGCGAGGACCGCGCTGTGCAGCATGATCGGATCGTTGCTGCTCTCCGCGCCGCCAGACCCATTCTGGAAGAGAGCGGCATCATCATCATGATAGAACCGCTGAACACTTACGTCAACCATCCGGGTTATTATCTCTGGTCCTCCCGCGAGGCCTTTGACATCATTCATGAGGTGGATCATCCGCTGGTCAAGGTGGTCTATGACATCTATCATCAGCAGATCATGGAAGGCAATATCATCCCCTCTGTGACGAACAACCTTGACTGCATTGCTCATTTGCACAGCGCCGGTCATCCCGGCCGTCATGAGCTGCAGTTCGGCGAGAATGACTATAAGGTTATTTTCGATGCCATCGACAAGAGCGGTTATACCGGTGCCTGTGGCCTGGAATACATGCCGACGATGGATCCTGTCGAAAGTCTGAAGGAATTCCGACGGATATATATGGGAGAATAAGAGCACTGTTTATCATATAAGGCAGAAAAGAGGAGGGCATGCCCTCCTCTTTTGCTATTTATAAATCTTTTTGATAAGAATATTTTCATGTGTTACAATTTATAAAACTATTTATCGTGGGGTGAAATGATGGAAATGAACGTCCTTTATGCTGTGATCATGCTTGTGATGGCTGTATCCTGTTTGTGTTTCGGCATATGGTGGGGTGGCGGCATCACGGTGGCGGTCGGTGCCGGCATCGTTTTTCTCGGTTCGAAAATACCACTCGAGCTGCTCAGAAGATTTTCTCCGTCGGCAGCTCTGTTGATCGCAGTCGTGATACTGATCATGGTACATCATTACATGCGCAATCAGGAAAAGAAACTTGCTCATCTGTGTGAGTATGCCGAGCGTGTTCTGAAGTACGGCGAGACTATCCTGGCGAACCTGCTCAAAGGGATTCCCACGATCACCGATCTGGATACGCCGTTCTCCAATGAATTGCTTTCGGGCGAAGAAGGAGTGAAATACGTGAGAATAGAGTCCCTTCGTCTCTACGGTGAAGCGATCGACCGCGAGATGCGAAATATCAGAAACCGTCTGAAAAAGCTTGGAAAGTAACGTTGAAAGTAAAAAGCGGCAGTGAAAGCTGCCGCTTTTTTATTTTGCCATAAACCGAAGAAAATTCTCCGAAAAGATCATTTGCTTTTCTTTTTCACTCAGGTTTGATTTTTCAATGGTCAGTCTGACACTTTCCAGACAGAGCAGGGGATGACATGACCCGAAAACGAGCCGTTCAGCCCCCAGTTTTTCGGCGATGGGTTCCAGCTTTGCCGACCGTACAAAAGAGGTGTCAAAGAGAACGTTGGCTCCTTTCAGCTGCTGTAAACCTTCTGCCAGCTGTTTGAGCTCTGTCCAGTCATGACCGAGAAAAGCGGTTTTCAGACCTGGATACCGCCGGAGAAATTCAAGCTCGTCTGCAATATCTGGTTCCGGCGGCAGGAAAAAATGCGCTTCTCTTGAAACATACAGCCGAACATTGACCAGAAGCGGGATGCCGTTTTGCTGCAGATATTCCGCCACGGACGCGAAGACGCCGTCGGTCAGCCGGTAACCGTGCATACCGGGATATACCCGCACTGCCCGAGGAGAAAATCGCTCGATATCCTGTATGGCCATCGACAGCTTCGGATCGATACAAAGGGTGGGAATATATCTTTCGGGCAGCTCGTGGAAAAGCTGTTCGTCTCCTTCCGATGGATCGTTATAAAAGATACTGTCCAGATATCCTGCGGCGCCGCCGGTGATACCGGATTTCTGATGGACGCGGACAAGTTCTTCAAGGCTCTGATGTCTCAGAAAGCGGAAAGGCCAGTGCCCGTAAAAACAGTTGATATCATAGACCTCCATCTGTTCACCGCCCTCCGAAAATGAATGTTTCCGCATTTTTGTGATAGATCTGTGCTTTTTCTTCGGCAGAAAGTTCCAGCGCTTCCACCCGGCCGATATTATTCCAGAAAGCGCCGCCCCCGACCATGTCGGTGCCGTAGAGTATCCGGTCGATTCCCAGCCTTTCGATGGCATATTCCAATGAATCGGCCCGGTGTACAACACCACAGAGATCCACAGACACATTGGGACAGTCGATGATTGGTTTGATACCGGTGTACTCGTTTCCACCCATATGAGCCATCAGGATCTTCAGTTCAGGAAACCGTTTGGCGAGATTCCGCACATGGATGCCCTTTGATTCGTATTTCATCTGTCCCACGGTTTTGTCGAGAGCGTGGATCAGCACAGGAATATGATGTTCCGAGCAGTATTCTGCAATGGGATCCACCGCCGGATCGTCACAAAGAGTCGCAATCCAGAGCTTGACACCGGTCATCCGCTGTTCTTCCAGACCTCTTTTCAGCACATCCAGCGTATTTTTGTGCCGGGGATTCAGATAGCACCAGCCGAAGATCAGTTCGGGATAATTACGGATAAAATCTGCCGTGGCCTTGTTGCAGGCGGTGATCTCCTCTTCGGACGGCAGTTCGGAATAAAGGGTGCTGACTCCCGCACGGAGATAGCCGTATTCTTCCGCTGCCCGCAGAATGGCTTCTCTGCATTCTTTCTCCCGCCCGAGCCAGAGATGGGTGTGTGTATCGATGATCATATTTTCCCTCAGTTCTGCATCCGGATCTGTTCGCTGGTGATGAGCGGATAGGACACAAGCTTTTCTCCGTCCAGATCTTCCCTGTGCATATCAACAGCAGTGATCTGATGATTGTCATAAGTGGTATAGTAATAGATGCCCCTGTCGGTATTGCAGCAGGAGGTATAGATGGTCAGTTCGTATTTCCCGTCCGGCATCCGTACACAGCCCCGCTGTTGATCCACCGAACCGAGAATATGAAAGAACTGGCTGACGCTTTTCGGCTCAGAGCTTCCCGAGCGGGAGTTCATCCGGACATAGGCGGCTCGCACAAACCTCGACATCGACGAAAGGTCGCCCGGCAGCCCCAGTGCGCCCATACCTCTGCTGTAGCGGGTCAGTTCCAGCCCATCGGCAAAGGTATTCTCCGGCTGATCTTTCGAGAGAGAAAGGTAGTTGTTCAAATTGAACAGCTGATAATCAAAAGGCGGATTATTGGTCAGTACGCCTACAGGGTTATCATAAATTTTCATCCCGTCTGCCATGGCTTCCACGACAATGGAACAGTTCCTGTCAGCAATGATCCAGTGAAGTTTCGAGAGAGGGAGTGCTTCGCTGAAATTGATATTGACCAGGTTGATCCGGGAAAGCTTTTCTCTCACCTGTGGAATGTCAGCACACTGTGAGAGGATCCACGTGATAAACTCAAAGGGCGAAACGTTGTCTTTTCCGTCAGCTTCGTCATAGTAACAGGCATTGCCGACAAAATTCAATCCTGCCATGCCGAGACCGCATTCGTTGACTGCTTCATAATAAAGGGGGTATTTCTCTGCTACATATGCCATACCGATCATGGCATAATGGCTTTTTCTTTCGCCCATCCGACGAAAAACAAAGGGATAGTTTCTCGGTGTAATGGTGACCGTCTCATGATAGGAATATTCCAGATCGAGAGTACGGCCAAAATAGTGATCTTTTGTTTTATACGAAACAGCCGTGCACATATAACTTCTCCTTTATATCCGTTTTATCAGTTTCAGTATATCATATTTTTCAGATTTTGCACATTTGCAGAAATAAGTTCGCCTTTTATCCGAAGGATATTCATAAATCCAAAATTCTCTTTTCAGGCCATTGTAATTTGCCGTATAATATGAGATAATGAATATATCAATTTGATTGTGTAAGGAGAAAATATTCGTGAACGAAAAAAGAAGTTCCTTTACCGGAAAAATCGGTTTCGTATTGGCAGCCGCCGGGTCGGCGGTTGGTCTGGGTAATATCTGGAGATTCCCTTATCTTGCTGCAAAGTATGGCGGCGGTGTTTTCCTGTTGACCTATATTATTCTGGCAGTGACTTTTGGCTTCTCGCTGATGATGGCCGAAATCGCCATCGGACGCAAGACCGGTCTCAGTGCCATTGCTGCTTATAAAACACTGGACAAGAGGTTTGACTTTGCCGGATGGATCACTGCCCTTATTCCCATCATCATTACCCCGTACTACAGTGTTATCGGCGGCTGGGTATTGAAATATCTGGTCGGCTTTTTGAGCGGCGAAGTTGCTGCCATGGCCGAAGACAGTTATTTCGACTCCTTTATCGGCATGAGCTGGGAGCCTCTGATCTGGTTTGCTGTTTTTATTGGTGTCACTGCCCTCACCGTTCTTTTCGGTGTACAGAAGGGCGTTGAAAAAGTCAGTAAATATATGATGCCCGTTCTGGTCGTACTGACTATCGTTATTTCGCTGTATACGATTTTCGTGATGCCCGGCGCGCTTGAAGGCGTCAAGTATTATCTGATGCCTGATTTTTCCCATTTCTCTGTCATGACCGTTGTTGCCGCTATGGGTCAGCTTTTCTATTCCATGTCGCTGGCGATGGGTATCATGATCACCTTCGGTTCTTATATGAAAAAAGATATCAGCATCGAAGGCTCGGTCGGCCATATTGAGATTTTTGATACAGGTGTTGCTTTCCTTTCCGGTCTGATGATCATCCCTGCGGTCTTTGCTTTCTCCGGCGGCGATGAAAGCGCACTTGGTCAGGGCCCTGGTCTGATGTTTGTAACTTTGCCGAAGGTGTTCAACGTTATGCCCGGTGGTACGGTTATCGGTGCCGCATTCTTTATCATGGTATTTCTGGCAGCGCTCACTTCGGCTATCTCTCTGATGGAAACTGTCGTCTCCATCCTGCAGGACAAGCTTCACCTTGGACGAAAGACTGCGGTCATCAGTGTTCTGATCTTCAGTTTGCTGCTGGGTGCAGTATCCTCCTTCGGCTACAGTATCTGGGCTGATGTCAAGATCCTGGGTATGCAGTTCCTTGATCTGTTCGATTTTGTCAGCAACAGTGTCATGATGCCCATTGTTGCTCTGGCGACCTGTCTGCTGGTGGGCTTTGTGCTGAAGCCTCATGTCGTTATCGAAGAGGCTGAGCTGGAAGGAAATAAATTCAAACGGAAGAAGCTGTTCTCGGTTGTCATTCGTTATATTGCACCGGCCTGCATCCTTCTGATTCTTGTATCGTCGGTTCTCAATGCCTACGGTATTATTAAGATTTAAAAAAGGCCCCGGCTTCGGTCGGGGTCTTTTATTTTGAACATTTTGAAAACATCGGCAGACATTGTTGACTAATCAACATCTATATGATATACTATATTCAGTTCTTCCGTGAAAGCGATAGCACGGATGAAAGAACCGCGAAAAAGCAAAAAGCATATTCCGGTGGTAAGGTTTGCCTCTCCTTACCGAAAAAATCCCGCAGAGCATTGCTCTGCGGGATCAGTGTTTTTATGGGGATCAAAGCTTTTCGATGGTATAATCTTTGCCGGGAGCGGGACGGATCAGGCTTTCGTCTACACCTGCATAAGAGTCGGCGTCAACGAAGAGTGCAAAATCGTCATGTCCTTTCATGACAGTGGCGGGAACCAAGTTGTTGGCATCCTGTTCCAGGGTCTTCTTGACAGCGTCAGCTTTAACGGCATAGGGAACGCAGGAGACGATCTTTTCGCACTGCTGGATCTGGTAAACGGTCATCGAAACTGCCTGCTTGGGCACATCGTCCACAGTGGCAAACCAGCCTTCGCCGACCTGCTGTTTTTTGCAGGTATCGTTCAGGTTGACGATGATATAAGCTTCGGTGGTGTCGAAATCAGCAGGGGGATCGTTAAAGGCGATATGGCCGTTTTCACCGATGCCGATCAGACCTACATCGATGGGGGCGCGACGCAGTTCTTTGGTCAGTCCTTCGATGCATTCGGGGGTGCCGTCGACCAGGTAAGCAGCCTTCAGGTTGATCTTCTGGATGAAGCGCTCCTTGAGGTATTTGCGGAAGGAAGCCACATGAGTTTCGGGCAGGTCAACATACTCGTCCAGATGGAACATCTCAACCTTAGACCAGTCGATGTCAGCCTTGACCAGATGTTCCAGCGGTTCGAACTGGGAAGCACCG
>JAFQND010000233.1 GCA_017396055.1 Oscillospiraceae bacterium | reverse complement strand
GTATTCCCATGAACGAGATCAGCTCTGAACTGATCAGCAGATACAGCCGGATATTCCGCGAAAAAGATGATCAGCCGGCGTGGGCGGTCCACAAGACCACCGCGCCGGAAAAACTGCTGCACTGCACCATTCCCTTTGTGGGAAAGGATTACGCCGCACAGAAAAAGCGGATCCTTCTTTATGCCAGTGCAGAAAACATGAGCAAAGACCGATATGATCCCCGGCTGAACGACGATACGATCGCTGTCGACCGCCATCGCTATTGGTTCGGGCTCACCGCCGGCTCGCAGTTTTTCCCCAATGTGCATATCCAGCCCATGACCGACGGCGGTCTGGTGATTGCGGCGAGATATCTCGCAAACAGGCTCGGCTGCTGTCCCGCAGACACGCCTGCCGCTTTTCTCGAGCAGATCGCCTTTGGGAATTACTGCAAATATACCATCTCGTCCGGAACCAATATGGATTATGCCGGCGACCGGAAAAAGCTGGCGGAGTCCCACGCGTATATCCGGGCGGATATCGAAACGCTTCGACCGGATATCATCATTCTGCCGAAGACAATCTGTCGGGCTGACATCGATTTTCTGAACAGCATCAGGGGTGATGCCGTCCTGATCCCCATTTTTCAGATCAACGCCCGCAATATCAACTGCGGCATCTTCCCTAAATATTCCTCCCTCCCCTCTCGGGCGGACGAGGTCACCTTCCGTTGGACCGCACAGCTGGGTATTTCTCCCCGAAGTCCCCTGACCGGCAAAACGAAAGAACATTTCCCCGCAGTTTTCCCCTACCTCGATGAGGTAATCGAAAAGATCTGAGGTATTCCCATGAACGATATCAGCAAATTCTTTGATATCTCGCCCCGCATTCTCGAACTTGCAGAGCGGTGCGAGGAAAAATGCCGTCCCGTCTTCGAACGCGTTGACGAGATCGCAGCATACAACGAAGCCAAGGTGCTCAGCTCCTTCGGCCGCCACCGCATCTCTGCCGCCCATCTGACCGGCACCACCGGTTACGGCTACGATGATCTGGGCCGCGATACCCTCGACAAGGTCTTCGCCGACGCTCTCGACGCGGAAGATGCTCTTGTAAGACACAATTTCGTTTCCGGTACCCATGCACTGACCGTTGCTCTCTTCGGCGTGCTCCGCACCGGCGACACCATGGTAGCAGTCACCGGCGCGCCCTATGACACCCTTGAGGAAGTCATCGGCATCCGCGGTGAAAAGACCGGCTCTCTGAAGGAGTTCGGCATCGACTATAAACAGGTCGACCTTACCCCCGAAGGCACTCCCGATATCCCCGCCATCAAAGAAGCAGTCAAGAGCGCAAAACTGGCTCATATCCAGCGCTCCCGCGGTTATGCCACCCGTCCCTCTCTGACGGTGGAAAAGATCGGCGAAGTCATCGCTGCCATCCGTGAGGTAAGCCCCGAGACCATTATCTTTGTCGACAACTGCTACGGCGAATTTGTCGAAAAACAGGAGCCCACCGCTGTGGGAGCCGACCTGATCGTCGGTTCACTGATCAAAAATGCCGGCGGCGGCATCGCCCAGACCGGCGGCTATATCGCAGGCCGTCATGATCTGGTGGAACTGTGCGGCTACCGCCTGACTTCGCCCGGCATCGGCAGAGAAGCAGGTCCCTCCCTCGATCAGAACAGAAGCATGTATCTGGGTCTTTTCTTCGCCCCCTCTGTCACCGCAAGCGCTGTCAAGACCGCCATCTTCGCATCGGCGCTGTTTGATGAACTGGGCTTTGACTCCACTCCCAAATTCGACGCTCCCCGCGCCGATATCATCACTTCCATCGCACTGGGCACCCCGGAAAACCTCTGTGCTTTCTGCGCTGGCATCCAGAGCGGTTCCCCCATTGATGCATTCGTGACTCCCGAACCCTGGGCAATGCCCGGCTACGGCGATCCGGTCATCATGGCAGCAGGCGCCTTTACCATGGGCGCATCCATCGAACTTTCGGCGGACGGTCCTCTCCGCGAGCCCTATGCCGTCTGGCTGCAGGGCGGCCTCACCTGGGGCACCGGCAAGCTGGGCGTGCTGCTGGCCGCAAATTCCATCTTCAAGGATAAATAAACACTTAAAAAAGACCTCTGTACTACGGCCGCAGCCATACAGGGGTCTTTTTGATGAGACTATCATTTTGAATTGGCGATATAATAAAACGAGTCCTTGTGATCTCTGAAGGCCCGGTCACCGATATACTTCATTCCAATTTTTTCAAGCACTCTCCGGGATGCCGTATTATCCGGCCTTGCCATTCCGTAGATTCCCCTGACATTGGTATTTACAAACGCTTCACTGATGATCCGGCTGCCAAGTTCGGAGGCATATCCCTTTCCCCAATGCGACACGCCCAGTTTAAACTCGATCTCAGGCTCCCTCGGTTCATATGGATTCAGACCGCACAACCCAATCAACAAGCCGGTTTCCTTTTCGATCACCGCACCGTGAAAACAGTCTAAAGTTCTGAAATCTTTGCTGACCATAAATCTAATGTATTCTTCCGTCCGTTGCCTGTCCCATGGGTGATCCTTATCTTTTGTGTAAGTATGTACCCTCACATCAGACATGACCCGAAACAGATTGTCGATATCACTCACCACATACTGCCGGACAAGCAGTCTCTCTGTCTTAAAATAGATATGCATCTGCGCCCCTCTTTACCCAAAAATAACCAGCGCAACGATCGCGGCTGTCCACAGCACGCAGAACAACGGGATCAGGATTTTAAACGAGAGATGCTGGGTCTTGTGGCGGAACAGGCTCATACCGAGGAGAAAACCGTAGCAGCCGCCGATGCCGGAAACGGTGAACAGGGTCTTTTCGGGAATGCGCCATTTGCCTTTCTGTGCTTTCTTTTTGTCGGCGAAACAGATCACAAAGCCGACGAGATTGATGATGACCAGCCAGATGATCAGTGTTTTCCATAAAATGCTCATGTCAACGCCTCCGATGCTTTTTTCTCATTATATCACGTCATTTGGAAAATGAAAAGTATGCGGGAATTTTTTCTG
>JAFQND010000002.1 GCA_017396055.1 Oscillospiraceae bacterium | reverse complement strand
TTTTTCGTTGACGAAAGCGCTGCCCAGCGGGATAGGATCACTGCAGGTACCGGTGCCGATGTCGAAAAGCCGCAGGGTCAGAACACCGTTTTCGGAGGTCAGAAGGCTTAAAAGCTGCAGCTTTTCCAGGTGGTCAAGGCGGAGGACAATATTGTCAAGGCCGTTTGAGATGGGCAGGGCAAAGAGCTGTTCGGCCTGTGCAAGACCGCTTCCTTCGCCGTTTTCGTCATAATCATAGACGGGTTCCCCTTCTTCGTCCAGCATCAAGCGGAAGATGCCCGAGCTGCCGCCGTAGGCGATCACTTCCAGCTCGTTGCCATGTTCGTCGAAAACATGCCTGTTATGGAACCAGTTGGGCAGGGTGAAATAATAGTCGCCGTTTGCGCGGATAAGGTTCATCGAAGCGCTCAGTTCAGAGGTGCCTGTGCTTGTGTGGTAACCGTTGGCACCATAGTTTTCGACCGTGACAGAGTCGGTGCTGCCGACTGCCGACCAGAACCAGGGAAAGTCCACTTCGGTGACCATTATCCGGTCATCCCATTCCTCCCAGATGGAAACAGAATAGGAATACCGGTCTATTACGTCTTTGACATAATAGACGCCGCTTGTCTCCGGCTCCAGAAGCTGTTCCCAGATCCAGTTCTGTGCCTGAAGGGTGGTACTGTGGCGGGAGATCTCCCGCTGAGAAGGCGCGATCTGAGAGTGAAAGAGGCTTTGTGTATGAACGCTTTCGTCAAAACTGACGGTCTGGTCCCACCAGTGACGATTGTTGAATTCGCCGTCTGACAGCTGCATATCGATCCTGACCGGAGCAAAATCGGATATTTCACCGATCTGCATGTCAAGGACAGCGGGCATTTTGCTTTTATGCTCCATGAGAGCAGAACCCATGAAAATCAGCGCGAAGACAGCGGCGCAAAGGAGTGAAACTGCGGCATAGAGCCATTTTCTCATGAATCTCCCTCCTCTATTTTCCGAATCAGTTCGGCGGCACGGGAACCGGTCCGGCCGGTGACTTTTTTGAGCCATTCGGTCAGTTCGATCCCTTCTTCCTCCAGCTCGGACAGATCTTTGTCGGCAATGAGTTCCCCTTTCTGGATGACCAGAACGCGGGTCAGCAGATAGCGCACCTCTTCGATCAGATGGGTCGAAAGAATGACGGTTTCATCGGGGCGCAGGATCGCCAGCATCAGTTTATAAAAATCCTCTCTGCCGAAGATATCGCTGCCGGAAAAAGGTTCATCCATCAGAATATAATCGGCGCCCTGGCTGAGAGCGAGGGTGACCTCAAACTGATTTTTCATACCCAGAGAGAAGTGACGGACCGCCTTGTTCATGGGCAGACCGAAAAATTCCATCAGCAGTGAGAATCGCTCCTGGTCAAATTTGGGATAGACGGCTTTGTAAAATTCCAGATGTTCCTTCGGAGTCAGACCGCCGAAGAAGGTGTGTTCACTGGAGGCATAGGCGATCCGGGCACGATTTTCCTGTCGGATGGGAGCGCCGTCGAGCAGAACTGCTCCATTCTTTTCATAGGGCAGAAAACCTATGATGATCTTGATCAGTGTGGTTTTGCCGGCGCCGTTTTCGCCCAGAAGTCCGATGATCTCGCCGCCTTTTGCGGAAAAGGAGACAGAACGGACAGCGGCTGTAAAGCCATAATATTTGGAGATGTTGCAGATTTCAAGCATGATATTCCCTCCTCAGAAGATCTTGCGGCGGCAGATCGCATAGCTGCAGGATAAGACGGTGATGACGGTAATGACGGGGGTAAAGATATTGCTTAATATTCCGGGAATAAAGAACAGAAGGCATCCGGAAACAGCGGCGACGCCGGTACTGATACAGAAAATATCCCTTCCGCGGGCTGCGAGTAGGATGAGCAGCACTGTCGCGGGAAAAAGGAGAACAGACGATGCTGCCGCAGGGAGCCGTTCCGGTTCAGCAAACGGGAAAAATGTCCGGCAGAGTTCCGATACCCACGGAGCGGCAGCGGCACCTTCGGGCAGACATTCGGCGGGAATGACGAGGTGATAGATCCCCCAGCAGGAGAGGCAGACGATCAGCTCAGCCAACAGGAAAACCGTCATCACGGCAGTGGGGAGCAGCAGCCTGACACCGGCATAATGGAGCCGCGAAATCGGCAGACGCATCTGGGTCGCGATGTTTTTGCCGTCTTTTGTATCAGTGAGGAAACAGGGGATTGCCAATGCCAGCAAAAAGATCATGACGATAACGGCAGAAGTCATCATACCGCTTTCGCTGAACAGAACAGAAAGAGACTCGGCGGTCAGATCGGGGTCCGGTTCCTGATGACCGATCCGCAGAACGGGGTCATCGATCACAATTCGGAGAAGTTCCCGGTAGGCGCTGTGAAGCTGCCCCGCAAAAGAACAGAACTGTCCGAAAATCAGCAGAACCAGAACAGCGGGAACAGCTATCCGATAATATTTCAGGTCCCGTTTCAGAAGAAATTTTACATAAGTCCGGTTCATGGCTCCTCCTTTCGGGCGGTGAGCCGGTGACGGATCCGGTCAGCGGTCAGACAGACGGCGGCGGTGAAAGAAAGAGAAAAGCTTCCAAGGCTGTCAAGCCCGATATGATACTGAAAAACAGAGGCGATCAGCAAAACGACCAGGATGATGATCCTCAGGGTACTGCTTCTGCCCTCGGCGATATCCCAGCCAATGCAGGTGACCGAGATCACCTGTGTCAGAACGGCAAGCAGCATCAGAACAAGAAGTCCCGGGCGGGCAAAGGGGAAAAGTCCGTTCAGCACATCCCAGCGGATCAATGCGAGAAAAGCGGGCTGGGGAAGCTGTACCTCGGCGGGAACAAACTGACGGTAAAGCAGCGAAGAAACAAAAACACTTGCCAGTTCGGCGGACCAGTAGAAAAGGCTGAAACTGAATCCGGAGAGGATACTGCCGATACAGGGGGCAGAGCCGCCCATAGACATGCGGCTGAGCGCGTTTTCCAGCCGGTTTCCTCCCGCCATGCGGACAGGGGTCATGGCAATGGTCAAAAGGATAAACAGATAGCCCGCGGCAGAGAGAGGGAACCATGCGCCTTTGGACATCAGGATTTCCAGACGCGGTCCCCAGAGTACCTGGATGGATTCGCCGGTGGTATAGTCATAGGTATTGGTCAGCCAGTTCAGTTTTGCTGCCTCCCGGAGAGAAAAACAGACACCGGCGATCTGTGCAAGAAAGGTGATCACGGTCACAGCAAGAGCGGTGGGAAGCGCTTTTTTAAAGGTCAGGCCGGCAGTTTCCTGCCAGTTTTTGGTATTGTTCTGCAGAATGGTGATCAGTTTTTTCACGCTTTTTCCTCCTTCTCCTCGCTCCATACTTCCTTCAGAAGGGAAGCGGTTTCTTCCAGCGTCAGTCCCATGGCTTTCAGCGAAGCGAGATATTCACGGGTATCTTCCAAAAGCAGCTGACGGCGCAGCGCTGCTGCGGTTTCGTCGGTAAAGGTGACGATGCTGCCCGAGCCGGCATGAGAGACGATGAAGCCTTCTTCTTCCATGAGCCGGTAGGCCTTCTGAATCGTGTTGGGATTGACGCCCAGAAGAGATGAGAGCAGCCGGCGCGAGGGCATCTCTTCGCCGTTTTGTACGCTGCCGCTGACGATGGCGGATTTGACATATCGTATCAGCTGCAGATAAATGGGACTGCGGTCGGTCAGTTTCAGTTCACTGAAGTTCAGCACAGTCTCCCTCCTTTAAGCTGTATTATTCGAGTAATACGGTTCTACAACTGTATTATAAGCGTAGTACGGTTATCCTGTCAATAGATTTTTGCATAAAAACTTTGGGGTATTTTCCACTTGTACGGGCAGGGGGAATATGTTACAATGAATATAGTTTTGATACTTCCATTTCAGCGCGTTTCGTGCGCACCGAATTAACAGGAGGAAAATTATGAGCGTGATTACTGTAAACGGCGGCAAAGTTGTACTGAGCCTGAACACCGAGACCCTTGGCTTCACAGTGGAAGCAGACGGCCGCGTATGGGCTACTGCCGCAGATTTTGTTCCCCGTATTCTTCTGAACGACGGCACCGAAAAGAAATTCTCCGAATCGATGGAGATCCGCCACAGCGTCTGGAAGACCGGTGTCGGTGACGGCATCAAGTCCACCTTCCGTGCTTTCCCCGACGGCAGAAGTGAGATTCCTTTCTCTTTCGAGACGATCGTCTGGGCTGAGATCAGCACCGGAGACGTATATTTTGAGTTTGTTCCCCTGTGCGATGACGGCCTGGATGTAAAGGGCGTTGTCTGGCCCGGTCCCATGGACTTTGCCGATGAGGGCGGCTACAGCGTCATGACCGTCGGTCAGGGCCTGCTGGTTCCCAACGACTGGCCCGTAGAGTTCAAAAAGCTCCACTTCGGCGGCCAGTTCTGCAGCGTTGCCGCATACATGCCTTGGTTCGGCCAGATCCGCAAGGATGCCGGCTATATCGCCATCAACCAGACTCCCTGGGACGGCGCTTATGATGTTGACCATCCTGCAGGCGGCCCTTATACCCATCTGTCCTTCCGTTGGCTGCCCAGCCTCGGCAAGATGGATTACCGCCGTACCGTCCGCTATACCTTCCTGGGTGAGTGCGACCATAATGACCTGTGCAAAGTCTATCGCGCTTACGTCAAGGAGACCGGTCACTTCATGACCCTTGCCGAAAAGGCTATCCGCAACCCCGGCGTTGACAAGCTGATCGGCTGCGGCTTTGTACATAAGGGCATCAAGACCTATGTTTCTCCCGATTCCGATTTCTTTGATCCCGAGGCTCCCGACAAGAACAACTCGCTGACTCCCTTTGCAGTCAGAACCGCTGAGGTCCGCAATTACAAGGCTCTGGGCGTTGACAAACTGTACTACCATATGGACGGTTGGGCTGATCCCGGTTATGACAACAAGCATCCCGATTATCTGCCTGCATGCATCGCTGCCGGCGGCTGGGAAGGCATGAAGGAATTCTCCGATACCATGCAGGAGCTGGGCTATATGTACGGCATCCATGACCAGTACCGCGACTATTACTTCGACGCCCC
>JAFQND010000232.1 GCA_017396055.1 Oscillospiraceae bacterium | reverse complement strand
CTTGACCGTCAGGCCATTATGCGGAACCACTCCGCCGCGCATCTGCTGCAGGCAGCGCTGCGCTCGGTGCTCGGCGAGCACGTGGAGCAGGCGGGCTCCTTCGTCAGCGACACGGTCTGCCGCTTTGACTTTACCCACTTTGCTGCTCTGACCACCGAAGAGATCGAAAAGGTCGAAACTCTGGTCAACGCTCATATCCTCGAAGCAAACTCCATCACCACCCTCGAGACCGATATCGAGACCGCCCGCAAGAACGGCGCCATGGCTCTGTTCGGCGAGAAATACGGCGATGTTGTCCGTATGGTCAAAATGGGTGACTTCTCCACCGAGCTTTGCGGCGGTACCCACTGCTCCAACACCGGTGAGGTCGGTCTGTTCAAGATCGTTTCCGAAGCTTCCGTTGCAGCAGGCGTTCGCCGTATCGAAGCCGTCACCGGCTTCGGCGTACTGCAGCTGATCGCTCAGAAGGACGCTCTGATGACCGAGACCGCTCAGAAACTGAAGGCTCAGAATGTCAACGACATCGCTATGCGTGCCGGCCAGCTTCAGGAAGAGCTCAAGGGCCGTGACCGTGAGATCGCTGCTCTGCAGGGCAAACTGGCAGCCGGTCAGCTGGATGAGATCCGCAAGAACGGCGTCAGCGTAAACGGCGTTACCGCTTACAGCGCATCCGCTCCCGGCACTGCCATCGACACCCTGCGCATGATGGGCGACAAGCTGCGTGACCTGGATCCCGGCTGTGTCGTTCTGCTCAGCGGCGGCACCGACGACAAGCCCTCCTTCATCTGCATGGTCGCTCCCGAGGCTGTCAAGAAGGGCGTTCACGCCGGTAAGATCATCAAAGAAGTCTGCGCAGCTGCAAACGGCAGAGGCGGCGGACGTCCCGACTCCGCTCAGGGCGGTATCGGCGATGTTTCCAAGATCGATGAAGCCATGAAGCTGTACACCGATCTGGTTGCTTCCATGATCAAATAAATCTGTATCCGAAAGGGGCGGGGCGGACGCTCTGCCTCCGACATTTTCCGGAAAGGAGCATAATCTCATGAACGATTGCCTTTTCTGCAAGATCATCGCAGGGGATATCCCCTCCAAAAAGGTCTATGAAGACGAAAGCTGCTATGCTTTTTATGACATCGACCCTCAGGCTCCCACCCATTTTCTGGTGGTGCCCAAATGCCACATCTCCGGTCCTTCCGCAGTAACGGAAGAAAACGCCGCCGTTGTCGGCCACATCTATGCTGTCATCGCCAAGATCGCCGGTGAACTGGGCCTTGAAAACGGCTACCGTGTTGTCGCCAACTGCGGCAAAGACGGCGGTCAGACCGTCGGGCACCTACACTTCCATGTGCTGGCAGGCAGATCTCTCGCCTGGCCTCCAGGTTAAAAAATCGGAGATTTTTTAACCTGTTTCACCATTGCTGACGCAATGGTGTCCCGATCAAACGCTGTACAACCAACATCCGATATAAGGAGGTTTTATCATGCAGCAGTATTACACTCTGAACGTTGCCGGTCTGACCCGGGAACTTCCCCTCTGCGCTGTCAGCGACAAGCTTGACATTGCAGCTTTCATCATGTTCTCCGATGTGGAGCTGACCGTTGCCTGTGCTGCTGAGCTGATCAAGAAATGCCCTCCCTGTGACGTGCTGATCACTGCCGAATCCAAGGGTATTCCGCTGGCCTATGAAATGGCCCGCCAGATGGGCATCCGCTATGTTGTTGCCCGCAAAGGCATCAAGGTCTATACCATCGATCCCATCGAAGTAAACGTCAACTCCATCACCACCGCCAATCCCCAGAAGCTCTATCTGGGCCGCGACGATATCGAGATGATCAAAGGCAAGCGGGTTCTGATCGTTGATGACGTCATCAGCACCGGCGAATCGCTGATCGCTCTGGACACTCTGGTAGAAAAAGCCGGCGGCAAGATCGTCGGACAGGTCGCTGTTCTGGCAGAAGGCGACGCTGCTGACCGGGATGACATCATCTTCCTGGAAAAGCTGCCCCTCTTCTTCAAGTAAACACCGAAAAAGGCAGGGGGTTCCCTGCCTTTTTCATCATCAGGAGGCTCCTTTATGAAAAAGAAGATCCTTTCCGTTTTATTCTGTCTGCTCTTTCTCTTTGCTGCACAGCCGGTCAGCGCAGGCTGGGAGCAGTGCTGGCGTTATACTGAAAACGGCACTGTTGTCCGCAGCGCCTGGCGGCAGCTGGACGGAAACTGGTATTATTTCAATGCCGACGGTGTCAGACATTCCGGCTGGGTCTTTTCCGGCGGAAAATGGTATCACTGCGGCGAAGACGGCAAAATGAACACCGGCTGGCTCGCTTTGCAGGACGGAGTCTATCTGCTGAACGGTTCCGGTGCCATGGCGGCAAACTGCACCATGACTGTCGACGGCGGGAACTATCGCTTTGATGCTTCCGGCAGAGCTGTTCCGCTGGATGAAACAGCCCTCTTTTCTGAACCCTTTATCTCTCTCCCCTTTGAACAGAAGGTCTCTCTGCTCAGAAAAATTTTCCCGGACGGCAGCTATTGGAACTGTACCTCCGCAAATCTGAGAAGCGATCCTGTCGGTGTCACCGATATTCCCTGTTCCCATCACACCAAAGACAGCATGTTCTGCCGCATCTATAACGGAAAAACCGCGGAATTCCTTCAGGTGAACGAGTGTTATCAGTGTCTCGGATTTGCAAACCTGATCAGTGATTTTCTCTTTGGCAGAGACAGTGATGTCAAAGCATTTCTGAAGTACGCCAATCTCCGGCCGGGCGATCATGTACGGCTGACAAAAGATCAGCATTCCTTTATCGTGCTGGAAAAAACGGATGACTATGTCACGGTACTCGAGTGCAACGGCGACTACAGTTCCTGCCGGATCAGATGGGACAGAAAAATCTCTGCGGAACAGCTGGAAAAACGCGGCGAGGTCTTTTTCCTCCGGCGCACCGCCGCAAAATAACAGACCCTTTTTACTTTTGGACTGATGGATTCCAACTCCGGCAATTTCACCAAGCATTGATGAGGATAGAAAAACATGGTAAAATGAAATACACGTAAGTTAAAACTTGATGAAGGTGTTAAAATGGAAATTAATGTCGCTTT
>JAFQND010000231.1 GCA_017396055.1 Oscillospiraceae bacterium | reverse complement strand
TGGTGCATACGATCCCCTTTATCCCAACGGAATCGTGACAGTGGCGGGAAAAAAAGAGATCTTCGGCCTGCGGTTTCTGGCTGCGGACAGGGACGACCATCATCTTATTTGTGAAAGGAAGCTGGATTTTAAATCGATCCGGATCAGACCCAACGAGATCGACCGGAATATGGATTTTTCCTGGCAGGTCGGCGGAAAAACGCTGCACCTTTCCTGGTGCCGGGCAGCCGATGATGCCGTTTTCGGACAGCTGGAATTTGACGAGGGCCTCGAAGTGGTGGCCGAGCTCTATCTCCCCTGGGAAAGCAGACTGGAGGAATGGGAGTGGGTCAATTTCACCAGACAGGGTGAGCGCGTCTTTGCAGGCGAACTGATCTCGCCTCTCTGCAGCTATGAGAACAACGCCATTCTCTTCTCTGTCGACCGTGCGCCGGACGGCGCGCTGGGCTACAACCGCCGGACTGCCCAGTATAAGGATTTTGAACAGACCGGAACTCTTCGCAACATTACCTCCGGAGATATCTGGAGCGACATGGGCCTCAGCTGGTATCTGGGTGCCCATTACAAAAAAGGGTTTTCCTTTGTGCTGAAAAACGGAAAGTCCAAAGATTTCTTCGCTGAGCTTGAAAAAGACGAAAACTTCCTGGACGGTTTGTTTGACACCGGCAGAAAGATACTGCCCCACAGACCCCAGGGGCTTACGGGAACGGGTATGCTCGCCCCGATCGGCGAAGCTTTTTCCTCGCTGCTCGCCTATAACACCATGTACAAACCCCACACCGGCCGCAGATATATCATGGTCGACCGCACCTGGGTCCGCGGTGAAGATGGCTGGGGCGTCCAGTACAACTGGGATACCTTCTTGAGCAGCTGGTCTTCCTCCTGGACAGACCCGGAACTCGCCAAGGAAAACATGCTCTCCGGCTATGACGCACAGCTTCCGGACGGCAAGATCCCGCTGATCACCGGTCCCGGCAGAAACCATGCGGCAGAACCTCCCATCAGCGCCGGACGATGCCAGCATATCGTACAGGGCCTGACCCTTTGGAACACCTATCTGCACACCGGCGACAAGGAATGGGCAAAGATCTGTTATGAAGGCGCCAAAAAGCACAATGCCTGGTGGTTTGCCGACAGAGGCGACGGTCAGAAGCGCCGCGACGCGCTGGATATCGGTCTTTTGGGATTTGGCTATGACCCGGAGGAAGAAGTCGGCATTCTCGGCGCAAAGCGTCAGCCCTATGTCGCCAAAGCGCAATATGCTTATTTTGAGACCTATGACGACAGTCCCCAGTGGACAAACGGTGTCTTTTTCAACACCGTCAGAGGCATGGACAATGTAACCGAAGACGATGTGACCGATGAGGCAAAATATATCGCCCGGTATCATATGGCCGATATCTATACCCTTGAGCGCTGCTGTCTGTATGCGGTGAACTGTGAATGTCTGGCGAAAATGGCCGCTGTACTGGGATATCCCGACGACGAAGCGGAATTCCTCGAAAAATACCGCCGGATGGCAGAACGTATCAACGAAAAGATGTGGTGCGAAGAAGACGGCTGCTACTATAATCTGAAATTCGACGGCACCCTTTCCAAAAAACAGGCGCCCGACTGCTTTATGCCCTTCATGACCGGTCTTGTGCCCGAGGACCGCAAAAAGCGCCTTCTGGCCATTCTGACGGACGAAAACAAATTCTGGGGCGAATATATGATCCCGTCCATCGCCAAAGACGATCCCGCCTTCCCCAATCAGAAATACTGGCGCGGACAGATCTGGCCGCCTCAGGTGCTGTGGACCTATCTCGGTCTGAAGCGGATCGGCGAAGCAAAACTCGCCTGGGAGTTCGCGGTAAAAGCCGGCAGAATGCTGCAGCGGGAATGGAGCGAAAGAGGCTATACCCCCGAAAATTATAACGGTTATACCGGCCGCTGCTCCGGCGCGGAGCATTATAATTGGGGCGTTCTCATGGGTCTTCCGCTTCTGGAGGAACTGGTCTCCTTCCGGGAGGATAAGGTCATCTTCGGCAATCCCCTGGCTGAAGACGGAACAGAGCTCCGCAACATCCCGGTGGACGGCAAACGCTATGACATGAAGATCGAAAACGGCGTGGTATCCGTTTACTGTGACGGCAGCTGTGTCGCCAAAGGCCGCGGCACCGCAGAGATCGCGCGGCTGTAAAGATCCGAAAACTTTACCCATAAACAGAAAAAGCCCGGAAAATTCCGGGCTTTTTTTATTCACAGCAAATGGTAAAGCTGCCGCTCTTCAGCGCTTCGGCCAGTTCTTTTCCTGTACGCAGACGTTTGTCCGATCCGATGCCCCAGGCCTCGTCAAATTCGGCGCGGTGCATATCGCTGCCGGCGATTTTGATGCAGTCGGCTTCACCGAAAACCGCAAGGGTATAAAGGGTATCCTCTTCGGTGTTTCCCTTGTTGTACAGCTCGACACCGTCGGCATAGCTCATGTCCGGCATGATCCGTCCGTCGGGGATATAGGCTCTCTGGCGGAAGGGATGGGCATAGATCAGCACACCGCCCGCTTCACGGACCGCTTTGGACCATGCAGGAAGTCCGCCGTGCTGAAGCTCGGGATGGGCCAGCATAAACTCCGGCTCGAGACCGTAGACAAGAAGTTCCTTTCCCTCGCCGTATCCCTCTTCAACGCCGAACAGCAGGTCGAAATCCAGTTCTTTTGCCACAGCCTGTCCCTCGTACCAGCAGCGGCTGTATTCCTTTACGATCTCCTCCCAGCTCTGGTCACGGTCGACAGCAGTGTTGCCGCCAAGAAAATGGTTGGTCACCACTGCACCGGCAAATCCCTTTGCGTGATAGGCTCTGACCATCTCCTCAATGGTGGAACGGCCGCAGAGGCTGCCCTCAAGGGTATGCATATGCATTTCATAACGATACATGACGATCACTCTTTCTCTTTTTCTGATAAGAGTATATCACATTTCAACCCAAAAAGCTATCCGAAAAGCCGGCTTTCCTCTTCGGTCAGCAAAAGACCGTTTTCTGTCTCTGTTCCTTTCACCTCATGGCGGGACAATACCCGGTGAGCACGGGTCAGATACCAGCGGAGCATCTTTTTTCGGGACTGATAGTCAAACTGTGAAAGGTCACCGTCCGAATTGGCCGTCAGTACCTGAAACAGCCGGTCACCGCTGTTGACGAGTTTTTCGGTGAGCCTCTGGCCGATCAGCGAGAGCGCCATGCCGGTCACCTCGGGCAGACGGTCATCCTCTTCTTCCATCAGGGTCATCACTGTTTCGCCGTCCAGAAGATGCCGCCCCACCGGGATATCCAGCCGGTCGGTGCGAAGGGGCTCGGAAAATTCCCACTCCATCCCGCCGAGGGCATCGATCATGTTGACCGCTCCCCGCCTTCTGATATGCAGCCACCGGTCCGGGGAAAGTCCCGCTTCCTTCGCGGCGGCGAACGCTTCTCTGCCGCCGGCATATTCCCATGCTTCCAGAAGGGTCCTCTCCCCCGCCGTCAGCTCCCCCGGCAGCGAGATGAGCCGGATACCGGCGGTCATAGGGTCGATATCCACAAGGGAAAAGGCCGTTCCATCCGTTTCGGTGATGACAAGAATACACAGAGCATCCTTCTCCGAGGGGATATAATCCTCCGCCGACAGGTCGGAAGATGACGGCAGCGAACTTTCCTCCCTTCGGACCGTCACGCTCATCACCGTCCCCATGGTCACAAGCAGCAGCGTGAGGCTGACCGCGAAAGCAGAAGCAAAGATCCGAAAACCGGAGCGTTGTTTTTTCATGAAACTCCCCCTTTTCAGAGGAGTATTGCCCGTCAAACAACGTTTTTGAATGGTGTCGGAAAACTTTTTTCAAAAAGTTTTCTGACTGGGGTTTGGGGTAAGCCCCAATATGTCTGCGCAAGTCAAAACCCCCGCTCCTTTCGGAAACGGGGGTTCTTTTTCAGCAGCTGAGAATCAGATCTGATTTGCTTTCAACCAGCCATATACATCTTTTGCAATGGTATCCAGCGAGCCGTCATCCATCGGAGATTTGAGGCCCACAGCATGGACAAGATCGACAAAGGTCCTGGTGCCGCCCAGCTTGACAAAGTCACAGTAGCTCTTCCATGCGCCTTCGCGGTCTTTCATGGATGCTGCCCAGAACTGCAGCGCGATGGTCTGTGCCATACAGTACTCGATATAATAGAAGGGCGACTGATAGATGTGCAGCTGACGCTGCCAGCCGGCGCCGCGTCCATAGAAGGGCACGCCTTCCATCTTCAGATAGGGACGGTATCTCTTTTCAAGATCTGCCCAGCACTGGTTGCGCTCGGCGGGGGTCCAGTCGGGGTTCAGGTAAACCAGCTCCTGGAAATGGTCGACCATACAGCCGTAAGGAATAAAGGTCAGGGCATCCTCGGCATGAGAGAGCTCATATTTTGCGGTATCTTCACAGAAGAAGAGGTGGTGCCAGGGCTCGGTGAAGAATTCCATCGACATGGAATGGGTCTCACAGCCTTCCATGGTGGGGTTTCTCAGGTCGGACCATTCGATGGTGCGGGCTGCCACATAATCGGCAAAGGCATGGCCTGCCTCATGGGTCAGTACATCCACGTCGCCGGAGGTGCCGTTGAAGTTGGAGAAGACAAAGGGACATTTATAATCGGGGAAACTGGTGCAGTAGCCGCCGGGAGCCTTGCCGTCTTTGGCGACCAGGTCAAACAGCTCCATCTCGAACATCATGTCGATGAATTCGGCTGTCTCGGGGGACATTTCGGTGTACATCTGTCTGGCCTTCTCCAGAAGCTCTTCGGGAGTGCCCTTGGGGGTGGGGTTGCCGTCGGGATAAGAGAAGGTCTGGTCGTACATCATGATTTCGTCGACACCGATGCGGGCAGCCTGTGCCTTTTTGATCTCCTCAGTGATGGGAACCAGAACGTCGACCACCTGATCGCGGAATTTTGCCACATCGGCTGCGGCATAACAGTTGCGGCGCTGACGGATATAGCCCAGCTCCACATAGCTTTCAAAGCCCAGAGCCTTTGCCTGTGCGGTGCGGTTTTTGACCAGCTTGTCGTAAAGCTCGTCCAGTTCGTCCTGATGTTCGTCAAAGAAACCGCCTTCTGCTTCAAGAGCAGCTTTTCTGACGGCGCGGTCGGGGCTCTGTTTGTACGGTCCCAGTTTGGCGATGGTCAGGGTCTTGCCGTCGAACTCCACCTGTGCGGAGGCGTACAGCTTCTGATAAGCCGAGCAGAGCTCGTTTTCTTCCTGTAAAAGAGGAATGATCTCGGGGGTAAAGCCCTTCAAAGCCAGCTCGATATTGGTGAAATAGAGGGCACCCAGGGTCTTTTCCAGCTCCGCGCGGAAGGGAGAAGCGACCACCAGCTCGTTGAAGACCTGCATCTTCTCGCTGATCAGCGGCTCCAGCTGATCCCAGAACTCCCGCTCGGTCTCATAGAACTCGTCGCGGGTGTCGATGGTGTTGCGGACATAACAGAGGGAGCTGACAGTATAAAAGCTGTCACAGAGCTTGTCCATCTCTTTGATGACGGCGAGAGCATCTTCGGCAGAGGCGGCTTCTTTGAAGCGCAGGGTCATCGACTCGATGGAGCCGAGCAGCTCATCTTTATCGGGGCGGACATAGGGCATATCGGGGAATTTGATCATGGAATAATCCTCCTTGTAAGGTAAAATGCTGGATTGCCAGAATATAAAGCTTTACTCAATTTTTCTCGAAAAATTGCAAGTCCAGAGCAGAGCTCTGGTCGCTCTCCGCAGAGAGCGAAACGCTTATATCGTCAAAAGAAATCAGGAGAGCGCGAGAACCCTATTAAGGGGTTCTCACATATCCATGGACGGCTCAATGCCGGTCATGGATACTTTTTTGAAGGAACAGAAGACTAAGAGCGAAAGGTGTGTAAGCCCCGTCCCCTACGGTCTTTTGATTCGTTTTACGCCTTCACAAACGTAGTCGATTCAGCATATCCCTTGTCGGTCACACAGACATAGGTGCGGCCGCGGTTGACTTCGAGGGGGGTGCCGTCCTCAAGGGTGAAGGTGAACTGATTTTTGTGGTCGCCTTTCTGCCACTTGATGGGATATTTTTTGCCCTCGGCCACATACCAGCCGTTTCCGCTGCCCAGAGCCACATCTCTGCGGACCGAGTCTCCCTGATAAGAGGTGACAGAAGTATAGAGGATCAGGATGTTCTCATAGGTCAGAACTTCGTTTGTATCGGCATCGATATGGTCATAGCCGTTGCGCTTTTTGAGATAGACTCCCTTTTCGGCGTCATAGTCAAAGCCTGCGCTGTAGCTGTAGGAGAAGGGCACGTAAACGTTCAGCGCGTCGTCGCCGACGGGCAGGTTTTCTTCCGCAAAGGTCAGAAGAGGCTTGATATTCTGGGTGGTCTCATACCCTCTGTTGCCGGCGATGGAGGCGATGGTCTCGCCGTCGATAAAGAAGCTGTGCTCGCGGCCGCGGTTGTTGGCACGCCACTGATCCTGATAGAAATAATTGGAATAGGTCAGGCCGTCCACGTTATCGATGCCGAGGTTGGCGATATATTCCTTGCCGGCAGGGCTGCCGCCGAAGTGAACATAAACGGGGTCATAGGGCGCCAGCATGGCGACATAATAATGTCTTGCGCTGCGGACGGGGCCGACATAGGGGATCTTCTCCGGATCGGCAAAGAGAGCCATCAGGCGGGTGATGCCGCTTTCGGTGACCACCTCATAGACGATATCCGCTGCGGCAAGGCCGCGCTGAGGAAGGGCGGCGTCGATATTGTTGACCATGACAGCCACAGGGCGTCTTTCCAGGGCTTCTTCCGGATATCCGGTCTCGCCGGTCAGGGGATTGCAGGGGCCCAGATCGACGGGTTCTTCGACGATCTCTTCGCTCACCTCGGAAGAGGGCTCAGAGGGCTCCTCCGGCTGGGAGGACGGCTCGGACGAAGTTACCGGCGCCAGCACCTCGGACGCCTCAGAGGAAGTCTCTCCGACGCTGACACAGCCTGCCAGCGCGCCGGCGGTCAGGGCTGCTGCCGCAAGGGCGGCAAAGATCCGTTTTTTCATAAGATGACCTCCTCATAGGGGAATTTGATGCCCGCTTTTTCGCGGATCGTTTCCATGACGCGGCTGACCCGCAGGGCCATTTCGCTCATTTCGGCATATTCACCGGCGGTTCCCTCCGGGTCGGTGATATAGCGGTAGAAATCGTGGGCTTCCCAGCCCATGAGGGTGAACTTATCCTCGCTGCCCCAGACATCGGTCGCTTCGCCGTCGTTGTTCCACAGCTTGATGTCGGTCATGCAGGAGATGGAGGGCATGGTGATGGTTCCCTTGTCGCCGAAGATCTGGCTTCCCAGATGGGACTGGCCAACCTTGGACCAGGTCAGGGTCAGCATCTTATCGGGATAGCGGAAGACAGTGGTTCCCCAACCGTCGGCGCCGGTGCGCAGAAAACCGGAAAAGGCTTCGATGCTTTCGGGTTCGCCGAAAAGGTCAAGGGCAGGATAGATGCAATAGATTCCCAGGTCCATCATCGCGCCGGTGCAGCAGGCGGGATTGAAGATGTTGGGAGTGCCGCCCTCGGCATAGGATTTATATTTGGACGAAAGCTGGGAAAAATCGAACGAAGTGGTAAAGATATTGCCGATTTTGGAAACGGCTTCTTTCAGCGCCTTACGGGCGGGCAGATGCATCATCATGATGGCTTCCATATAGATGACGCCCTTTTCCTTTGCCAGTTTCTGCAGCCCCTCCAGCTCGGCGGGGGTGACGGTGATGGGCTTTTCGGCAATGACATGCTTGCCGTTTTCGATAAAGAGCTTTGCCTGTACCGGGTGGAGGAAATTGGGACTTCCGATATAGACGGCATCGATCAGGTCGCTTTTCGCCATCTCCTCAAGGTCGGTGAAGACGGTGGTCACGCCGTAGTTTGCGGCAAACGCCTCGCCTCTTTCACGGTCGCGGGAGTGGACGGCGGTGAGCTTCAGTTCGTCCCGAAGCATGGTGCCGCGGATAAAGCTGTCGACGATCCAGCCGGTGCCGATGGTTCCGTAACGTATCATAAAATCATTCCTTTGGATGGATTACCAGTTTATTATAACAGTAAATCTGCCAATTTGCAACGAAAGTGGGAATATTCTGTGAAAGTTTTTGGAGATTTTGAGCAGTTTGCTTCTCATCGGGACCTTTTCATGGTATAATAGAAAAAAGGAGGGAGCGCACCTTGAAAAAAACACCCCTGATTCTCCGGTTTGCCGGCATGATGCTGGCGGGATTTTTTGCCGCCGTCGTCTTTCTTTCCGAACATGCCGACCTCCTCTTCCGCAGCCTGCAGCGGGAGGAGGACTCCGCTTCCCGCACTGTAAGCTACAAAACGAAAAACGGTTTCTTCACGGTGGGCGGCACCGGTCTGTCCCTCTCAGCCCTGAGCAGCATCAGAAAGCTGTTTGGCCGCAATACCGGCGAAGAGATCATCCTCACCGAACCCGAAACCTGAAAGGAGTTTTAGTATGAAGACTCTGATCCGTATTTTTACCGTTCTCGGCATCGTTCTGACCGCTATGTCCGCCGTTGTGCTGGTCATCGCCAAGCTGAATCCCGCCGTGACCGTCGCCACCATCAAGCCCGACCCCGCCGATTCGGACGAAGCCTCGGTCTCGCCCGACGAAACGGTCCATATCATCGAACACATGGGCCCCAAGCTGAAGCCGGTGGGATTTTCTCTGCTTGGTGCAGGCGTTCTCAGCGGCATTGCCGCGGCGGTACTCGCCATCGTCCGGAAGGAAAAATAAAAAAGCCCCCGCAGGGAGGACGATGTGAAGGAATGAGCTATCCTTCAGGATGGCAGCAAGTGATACGGATTGTATTGCTTGCTGTTTTCTTCACTTTATGATAGTATGAGCATGAAAAAACTCGAATTTACAGAAAGGGATAATCATGGCATTCAGATTGATCGACATTGAAAACTGGGAGCGTAAAGAGTTTTATGAGCATTTTATCAACCAAGTGGTTTGTACATATTCTG
>JAFQND010000230.1 GCA_017396055.1 Oscillospiraceae bacterium | reverse complement strand
GGTAAAGATGTACAGGAGAAGGGTAACAAAGATGAACCAGCTGCTGTTGCCCACCGAATACCATCCTGTCAGGGCAAGGAGATATCTTCCGAGCGTATATTGTCTGCCGAAAATCAGGTTCATCAAAAGGTACAAAAGAACAGTGATATCAAAATGGAGAAGCACTGTCAGAAAACGCTTTTTCGGGAAAGATCGTACATAACTCTCCCCTTTTTTGCAATACGATTCATAGATACCGTAACCGGAATAGAAAAGAAACAGCGATACGATCAGCTGACCCATACCGTTGTCAAAACGAAGGAAGATCTCGTCCGACGAGCGCGGCAGCGTCACATAAGTCTTATAGTGCCGGAAGAAGACCAGCAGCACAAAAAAGCCGCGGACAGCCAGGGTAGTGTCTGCGCTGATGTAATCCTTTCGAATGCCGTTTCCGGCAAAGCGCAATCCAGGAATGAGCAGGCAGAATGACGCAATCAGAACGATAAGCATGATCTCCCCCCTTTTTTATCAGTATAGCATACTATTCCCTGCAAGTCAAAAAAGACAGTGCCGAAGCACTGTCTTTTTCAGAGAAAGGATCAGATTCGTTTTGCGATCTCTGCGTTGACTTTTGCACGAAGATTCAGCTGGTAATCGGCATTGCGGGGATAATCGAAGAAGGTGACTTCTCCCTCCGCCTCGATCAGGCTCATAACGAAGGCCTTATCGGTCAGGCTTTCCAGCAGCTTGAAAGCTCTCAGGTCGCACAGAGCTTCCCAGAAGACTTCCAGACGGATAGAGGGCCAGGGCTCGCCGTCTGCACCGGGATAAACAGAGAAGGGGTCGCCTGCGGGGAATCCGCCGCCGGCATCGGTGGTTGCGAAGGGATCGATATGATATACCGAGCCGATGGAGTTATAGAAGTTGTAGCCCCACTGCAGGAAGCCGTCAACATCGTATTTGTACAGCTGTTCAGCAATGATGCGGTTGCGGTAAGAAGGCATGGCGGTGAAACGGTTGGAAACCTTATCCCACTGGCCGACGCAGTAATAGACCCAGAAATCTTCGGGAGTCTCACCTTCCAGGAAGGGAGTGACATGGTTGGAAGCAACAACGGGATGCTGACACAGACCGTCTTTGTAGAAGTCATAATCGCTCAGTGCGTCAATGATGACATAATCGCTGATGTAGCTCATCAGCTTTTCCTTCAGCTCGCCGTAAACTGCCAGATGCTCAATGCGGGGCTCGTCGGAAATGTGGAAGACGACTTGTTCTTTGATACCCAGCTCTTCGATGACGGCGGTCAGACCGGTCAGCATCTTACCGATGAAGATCTGATAGGGTTCACCGGTGGAGGGATCGCCGTAGCCGAAGATCTTTCTGTACTCGCCATCAACAGTGGCCATGATCTTGGTGGCATAAGCTGCACCGCCCTGGCTGAACAGATGGGACATCTCAAAGTATTCCATACCGCAGCGTTTGGCCATATCGATCCAGCGGCGGAACTTGTCGAAGCAGAAGGTATACTCACCGTTATCAACAAAGACATCGACCAGCTGCACGGTGGTACGCTCGGCAGAAGCAAAGGTATCCAGAGGATAAGTGAACAGAGGAGTCAGGATCATATTCACGCCGCGCTTATTGGCAAAGGCCATCTGCTTTTCCATCAGTGCCCAGTGCTCTTCAGAGAAAGGCTCGACTTTATAGTAATCAGCGATGCAGTCGGCATAGAACCATTCGGTACGCTTGAGGGTCTGTTTAGGCAGAACTGCACCGATAACGGTCACATTGACGGTATAGGTATCGATCAGGGTCTCACCGGTGAAGGGGGAAGCTGCTGTAAATGTAACAGTTACAGGATAGGTGCCGGCGGGAGTATCGGCTTTAGTCTCCACTTCGATCCAGAAAGCGTTCCAGCTCTTGTTGAGAATGATATACTGACCGTTCATCTGGCCGGGCTGCAGCAGGTCGGGGTACAGGCCGGGACGATCGGAAATGTAGTCTCCGTCTTCGGTGCCGGGCGAAATGTTATAAACGGGCACATTCCATACCTGACGGACGGAAACAAGATCGGCAATGGGAGAATCGACGGTGACGGAGCAGCGGTTCAGCTGGCCGTCCATCCAGACTGCTACCTGGAAGGCGGTGAAGTCGTCCTGCAGCATGGTGACAGGGGTCTTCAGAGGAGCAGGTTCTTTATCGGGGAATACTTTTTCAAGGCTGGAGACCAGTCTTGTTTTCATGGTGATATCCATATGTTTGACTCCTTTCAGATATGTTTTGCAATTTCTTCGTTGACTTTTCTGCGAAGTTTGAGAATATGATCGGCATTGCGGGGATAATCAAAGAAAGTAATTTCGCCGTCAGCCTCGATCAAGCCCATGACATACTCCTTATCAGTCAGACTCTCCAGAAGCTTAAAGGCACGCAGATCGCACAGTGCTTCCCAGAACACCTCCAGCCGGATGGAAGGCCAGGGTTTTCCGTCATCTCCGGGATAGACCAGAAACGGATCGCCTGCAGGGAAGGTGCCGCCGCTGTCAGTGCTGGCAAAAGGATCTATCCTGCGGAAAGAACCGGTGGTGTTGTAAAAATTATAGCCCCAGTGTAAAAGACCATCCACATCGTATTTATAGATCTGCTCGGCAAGGATACGGCTGCGGTAGGAAGGCATGGCGATAAAACGGTTGGCCACTTTTTCAAAATTACCGACACAGTAATAGACCCAGAGATCTTCCGGTGTCTCCCCTTCAAGGAAGGGGGGTATGCAGTCGGTGCTGATGACCGGATGGGTACAGACACCGTCCCGGTAAAAATCATAGTCGTTCAAAGCGTCCATGACCGTAAAGCCTCCGATATAGGGCTCCAGCCATTTTTTTAGCTTGCCATAAAGGGAAAGATATCGCAGAGGCGGTTCATCCGAGATGTGAAAGACCACTTTGTCCCGGATATCCAGTTCATCGATCACAGCTGTCAGCGCAGGCAGGAACTTTGAAAGGAAATTCAGGTACGCTTCGCCGTCGGACGGTTCCGTTCTGTCAAACAATCTGCGGTACCCGTCTTCTGTTTCGGCCATGACTCTGACAGCATAAACCGGACCTCCCTGACTGAACAGATGGGACATCTCGAAATATTTGACACCGCAGCGCTTTGCCATATCGACCCAGCGACGGAACTTGTCGAAGCCGAAAGTGTATTCTCCGTTCCTGAAAGAAACATCCACCAGCTGTGTGACCGTACGCTCAGCAGGATATTCCGTATCCAGCGGATAGGTAAAAAGCGGGGTCAGCAGCATATTGATACCTCTGTGCGCCGCAAGGGATACCTGTTCCTCCACAAGATTCCAGTGTTCTGCCGAAAAAGGTCTGACCCGGTAATAATCTGCAACACAATCAGCATGGAACCATTCGGTGTGCCTAAGCGTCTGCTCCGGCAGGACAGCACCGATAACAGTGACTGGAACGGTTAAGGTATACCAGATCTCCCGGAAATCGGGATCATCGATCGGCAGAAGGATCAGCCGGATCCGGACGGTCACCGGCCATATACCTGCAGGGGTATCCTTTTTGGTTTCGATCTCTATCCAGAAGCTGTTCCACTGATGGTCGTACAGCACATACTGACCGTTCTGACAGGGCGGCTGCAGAAGATCAGGATACATTCCCGCCTCGCCGGAAAGCCAGTCGCCGTCTCTGATACTGGGCGCAGCGAGCCGCACCGGCACCTGTTCCACCTGACGGACCGTGATACAGTCGGCAACGGGAGACTCCACCTCCACCTCGCCCAATATCCGGATCGATTCGCAATCCGGTTTCAGCGCGATTTGGAAAGCGGTAAAATCATTCTGCAGCAAGGTTACCGGCGTTTTCAACTCTGCAGGCTCCCTGCCGGAGAATACCTTCTCCAGACTGGAGACCAGTCTGGAGCTGATATTGATATCCATGGTTTATACGCGTGCAGCAATCTCAGCGTTGATCTTCTGTCTGAGATTGAGGATGTAATCGGCATTGCGGGGATAATCGAAGAAGGTGACTTCCCCTTCTGCCTCGATCAGGCTCATGACATAAGCTTTATCGGTCAGGCTCTCCAGCATTTTGAAGGCTCTCAGGTCACACATAGTCTCCCAGAGAACTTCCAGACGAATGGAAGGCCAGGGTTTTCCGTCATCGCCGGGGTAAACGGAGAAGGGATCGCCCGCAGGATAACCGCCGCCACAGTCGGTGGAACCGAAGGGATCGGTCTTATAAGCGGAACCAATGGCATTATAGAAGTTGTAGCCCCAATGCAGGAAACCGTCAACGTCATATTTATACAGCTGCTCTGCCATGATACGGTTGCGGTAGGAAGGCATGGCAATAAAGCGGTTGGCGACTTTGTTCCACTGGGCAACACAGTTATAGACCCAGAAGTCTTCGGGAGTCTCACCTTCCAGGAAGGGAGTGACATGGTTGGAAGCAACAACGGGATGGTCGCAGACACCATCCTGATAGAAGTCATAATCGCTCAGGGCATCGATGATGTCAAATTCACCGATATAGGGCATCATAGCTTCCTTCAGGGTTTTGTAGGTCGGCAGTTTTTCCAGCGGCGGCTCGTCGGCAATATGGAAGACCGTCTTTTCAGCGATGCCCAGTTCCTTGATAACCGCCACCAGTTCAGGCAGCATCTTGCTCAGGAAATTGAGGTAAGCCTCGCTGGTAGAAAGGTCTTCCGGTCCGAAGATCTTTTTGTACTCTCCGTCAACGGTGGCCATGATCTTGGTAGCATTGACCGCACCACCCTGGCTGAAGAGATGGGACATTTCGAAATACTCAAATCCACAGCGCTTTGCCATATCGATCCAGCGGCGGAAGAGGTCAAAGCCAAAGCTGTATTCTCCGTTTTCGACGGTGACTTCAACCAGCTGTGCGGTCGTGCGCTCGGCGCAGTCAACGTCCAGCGGATAAGTGAACAGCGGAGTCAGCAGCATGTTGATGCCGCGCTTGGCTGCAAAGGCAGCCTGCTCCTCCATCAGTTTCCAGTGTTCCTCGGAGAAGACTTCGACTTTATAGTAATCTGCGACACAATCGGGGTGGAACCACTCGGTACGCTTGAGCGTCTGCTTCGGCAGTACTGCACCATAAACGGTCACAGGAACGACCACTCTGGTGGAAACGATACTCTTGGAGAAGAGGGAAACGATCTCGAAAGACAATGCGACATCATAGGTACCCGCAGGGGTGTCTTCTTTCGTCTCTACCTCAAACCAGAAGGAATTCCACTGGTGATTGCAGACGATATAGGCACCGTTTACACGAGCAGGCTGCAGAAGGTCAGGGAAAAGACCCGGTTCTTCAGAGAGCCAGTCTCCGTCGCTGGTATTGGGGCCCACATTGCGGACAGGTACCTGCTCCACCTGACGGACCGTGATCAGATCAGCGATTTCGGAATCGATGGTGACTTTGCATATGCTGCGTCTTTCTTCGTCATCCAGACGAAATGCGACCTGAAAGGCGGTGAAATCATTCTGCAAAAGTGTGACGGGCGTTTTCAGTGCTTCGGGTTCTTTGGTGGCAAAGACCTTTTCCAGGCTGGAAACGACCTTGGTATTCAGTCGGACTTCCATATTATCCTCCTATCAGATACCCTGCGTATTGACAGATACGCAGGGTATGCAAAACAGATATATGTGCGGCTGTTCAGACAGTCTTTAGATATGCTTGGCGATCTCAGCGTTGACCTTCTCACGAAGAGTCAGGATGTGGTCGGCATTTCTGGGATAATCAAAGAAGGTAACTTCTCCGTCAGCCTCGATCAGTTCCATGACAAACTCCTTGCTGGTCAGGCTTGCCAGCAGCTTGAAGGCGCGCAGGTCGCACAGGGAGTGCCAGAATACCTCGTTGCGGACAGAAGACCAGGGTTTGCCGTCGTCGCCGGGATAAACAGCGAAGGGGTCACCTGCGGGGAAAGCACCGTCGGAGTCGGTATCTGCGAAGGGATCGATGTGCTTGAGGGAGTACTGTGCGTTATAGAAGTTGTAGCCCCACTGCAGGAAGCCCTTGACATCATACTTGAACAGCTGCTGACCCAGAATACGGTTGCGGTAGGAAGGCATGGCCATGAAGCGGTTGGAGACCTTGTAAGCCTGGGATACACAGTAGTATACCCAGAACTCGTCGGGACGATCGCCTTCCAGGAAGGGAGTGACATGGTTGGTGGCAACTACAGGCAGCTCGCAGACGCCGTTCTTGTAGAACTCGTAAGAGCTCAGTGCGTCCATGATGGGATAGCCAGGAATAAGAGTAGAAACATACTCACGCAGTTCTTTGTAACGGGACAGGTGATCCACATGGGGTTCGTCGGAAATATGGAAGGTAACCTTATCCTTCAGGCCGCGTGCTTCCAGATAGGAAGTCAGTGCAGGCAGCATCTTTGCAAGGAATGCCTTATACTCTTCACCGTTGGAGGCATCTTCCCAGCCGAAGATCTTCTTGTACTCGCCGTCGACGGTAGCCATGATCTTGGGGCAGTGCTCAGCGCCCCACTGGGTGAACAGGTGGGCCATCTCGAAGTATTCGATACCGCATTTCTGAGCCATGTCGATCCAGCGGCCCAGATCGTCGAAGTTGAAGGAATATTCGCCATTCTCAACGGTGACCTTCATCAGCTGAACGGTGGTGCGTTCGCCGCCTACTGCAGTATCCAGAGGAGGAGTGAAGACGGGAGTCAGCAGCATATTGATACCGCGCTTGACTGCAAAGGCAACCTGCTCTTCGACCAGAGCCCAGTGCTCTTCAGAGAAGGGAGCAACATGGTAGTAGTCGGCGATACAGTCGGTGTGGAACCATTCGGTACGCTTCAGATCAGACTTGGGCAGAACAGCATTGATAACAGTGACCATTACAGTGCTCTTGAAGGAGAGCTGCTCGGGAGACCATCCGTTTTTCAGGGTAACGGTAACATCGACAGGCCAGGTACCGGCGGGGGTGTCGGCAGTGGTTTCAATGCTGACCCAGAAGGAGTTCCACTGACGGTTCATCACATGGAAGACACCGTTCACAGCGGGACGAAGCAGGTCGGGATACATACCGGGAGCGGTAGAGAGCCAGTCTCCGTCTTCGGTATTGGCACCGGGCATCCGTACAGGGACAAAGTCGACCTTGCTGACAGTGACATAATTTGCGATTTCAGATTCAACAGTAACTTCAGCATCAAAGCGGGCCAGAGGAAGTTCGCTGGCGGGATAAACGGCGATCTGATAAGCTGCGGTATCAGCCTTAAGCATGCTCAGCTTCGCACGGCCCTTGATGGGGGTAGGTTCCTTGTCAAAGAAGACCTTTTCAAGGCTGGAGACCAACATGGTTTTTAATTTCATATCCATAAGTAAACACCTTTCCGGGCTGCGCCCATAAAAGTTTAGAGGTCTGAACAGACCATTCCTTATAAATTATACCATAAAACAAAGAAAAAACAATGGTTTTTTGGGCAGAAATGAAATGATAAACAATTAATTCACCGGCACATAAAAACAGCCGCATTTCTGCGGCTGTTTTCTGTCAGATAAAAGGACGGCGGTCAAGTACCTGCCGCAATGCTTTTTTACTGTACAGTTCCCCGGGCAGAGCAAGCTGCAGTTCAGCCAGGGCACAGACTGCACCAAACATCAGATGCATATCCTGCCACTGGATCTCATCCAACGGAGAAGCGGTCAGATATGCAACATACTTTTCGGCAAATTCCAGCAGAATCGCCTTGCTCTCTTCGAATCGATACCCGCTCTGAAGAACGGCGCGGTTCAGCGTAAACGCCCAGTCGATATCCAGAAAACGCTGTCCTCTTCCGAAAGATTCAGGCATCAGTTCTCTGCGATAAAGTTCGATACAGCTGTCCACCAGTTTCTCCGGTTGGGGAAGTCTGCGCCTTGCGGCATGGATACAAAACAGAAAATGGAACCAATCCCCCATGTGCAGCCATAAAGGTGCTTTTTCTGCCGCCGCTGCACCCACCGGGCCAAAACCGATGACGGGATCGGCATTCCGGTCCAGCCAGTCAAGAAAATGTTCCTGCCAGCTGTCTGTCATCGTTTCGGTGAGATAGAGAATGCTGAATACACCTGCGCCAATATGTCCTGAACCGCCGCAGGTCTCCCAGTTCAGCGATGCAAGCCATTTATCAACATCAATATCACCGTATTCTTCTGTTACCGACGGACAACTGCGCTTTCCGTCCAGCAGCTCCAGCGCAGCCAGACAGTGCGCAGTACAGTGAAAAGGATGGTGGGTATCCTCGGAAAAAAGACCGTGTTCTTTCTGAAGGCCCGAAAGAACACGCAGATGTGCTTCGCGGTCGGCACCCTGAGGCATTTCATTGATCGTATAAAGAATATTTACCGCATCCGCACAACCATATTCATCAGGTACTGCGCCTTCTTTCCGCGGAAGGAAGCGAACATATCCACCTTCTTCACAGCGGTGCATTTCAACAGAAAGAAGGATTTTTTCCAAAACAGGAGTCAAATTGATCATGTTATCTAGTCCCTTATAAAGTGATACCGTCCTTGAAGATCGAAATCTCCCGGCAGTCATTGATCTCATTGCAGGTTTCTTCGCCGGAAGCAACACGGATCAGATAGCCAAGGAACTCATCGGTCATCTCGTCCATCGTTCTTTCGCCCATAACAGGAGAAGCGTCAAAGTCGATCCAGTTTTTCTTGCGGACAGCGAGAGAATGGTTGGTAGCGATCTTGACAGTTGGTGCGGGACCGCCTGCGGGAGTACCGCGGCCGGTAGTGAACAGAACGATCTGTGCACCTGCTGCGATCAGATTGGTCACAGCCACAAGGTCGTTGCCCGGGCCGTTCAGAAGAGACAGTCCGTTCTTGGTGACCGTATCGC
>JAFQND010000229.1 GCA_017396055.1 Oscillospiraceae bacterium | reverse complement strand
TGAGCGCGCTGGGCATCTTCACCTTCCTTGGCAACTGGAACTCGTTCCTCTGGCCGGTCATCGCGCTGGACAGCAAAGAAAAATACACCATCCCCCTTGCGCTGGCACAGTTCTCCGCTGAAAACGCCAGTCAGTGGGAACTGATCATGACAGGCGCCACGGTGGCGACCGTACCCATTATTATCATCTTCCTGATCTTCCAGAAGCAGATCATCGAAGGTGTACAGCTTACCGGTGTAAAAGGCTAATCCGTTTTTTATCAAACAAAGGAGGTCCATTATGGCAAAGAAATTCCGCATTATCGACTCCCACATCCATTTTGGCGTGAAAAATGAGAGCCTGGGAAGAAACGCACAGGAATATATCGACGAATTTGGCATTGAGAAGTGGAAAAAGCTTCAGGCCATGAACAAGTATCAGCAGGATCAGTGGAAGAAAGCATGGGGATTCCCCGATGCGGTCCCGCCCTGCGACACCATCGAAAAGACCTGCCAGAAATGGCTGGATGATATGGACGCCAAAGGCGTTGAAAAGGCAGTTTTCGTAACGGCCGGCGGCTTTGAGGTCAGCAACGACAACATGGCAAAGATCGTTCAGTATGCGCCCGACCGTTTTATCGGCTATGCGCATCATGATCCCTTCGCTCCAGACGCCGCCGCCAAACTGGAATATGCCGTGACCCAGCAGGGACTGCGCGGTATCAAGATCCTGGGTCCGGCGCTGGACCGCCCGCTGAACGACAAATCGCTGTACCCCCTGTGGGAGGTTTGTGAAAAACACCAGATCCCCGTGCTGTTCCACTTTGGCATCATGGGTGCTGCCGGCGGCATCATGGAACATGTGAACATGTCGCCGAAGATCATTCAGGATGTGGCAAAAGCCTTCCCGGATGTTATCTTTATCGTACCGCATTACGGCTGCAGCAAGGTTGAGGACACACTCTTCCTGTGCTGGGTTTGCCCCAACGTATATATCGACACCTCCGGTTCCAATCAGTGGACCCGCTGGATGCCCTATCCGCTGACCACCAAGGATCTGTTCAAAAAATACCACGAGACCATCGGACCCGACCGGATTATCTTCGGTACCGACGGTTCCTGGTTCCCCAGAGGCTTTGTAAAAGAGTATCTGGATGTTCAGATGAGAGACTGTGTAGAGCTGGGCTTCAGCGACGAAGATATCCAGAAGATCTTTGCAGGCAACATTGAAAGAGTTCTGGATCGCTTTATCAAATAAGCAGGAGGAAAGAAGATGAGCCGAATCGGCAGCACAAAACGCAGCAATCGCAGCGATGTCCTTTCCATTATCATGGCACGGCAGCCCATTTCCCGCAAACAGGTAGCCGAGCTGCTGGGCATTTCGCCCGCAGCCGTCACCAACATTGTGGATGAGCTGATCCAAAGCGGACTGGTCATGGAGGGGGATTTTGGAGAAGCCTCGATAAGAGGAGGCCGCCGACCGATCTTTTTAAAGATCGCTGCCGAGAGCGGACTGGTTCTTTCTGCGGTTTTTCGCCTGCATAACGCCCGGATCGCCGTATGCGACCTGATGGGACGTGTCCTTTCTTCCCAGGAATACGATCAGACCTTTACCGATATGGAAGATCTGATGACCACAATGGTCCCGGATATGAGAGATGTTATCCGGCAGTGGGGCGGACAGGAGAAATTCTGGGGCGCAGGGATCTCGGTCCCCGGCACGGTGGAAAATGACCGTGTCCGAAACTCTCCGGAGCTTGGGATCGAAGACTACGACCTGGCAGGTGTTTTGGGTCAGGAGCTTGGGATCGACATTTGCGTGGACAAGGACGTTTATCTCAGCGCGCTGGGCGAAAACTGGATGGGTGCCGGATGGGATTACAGCGATTTTGTCGTTGTGACCATCGGAACCGGTATCGGTTCGGCGATCATCATTGACAATCAGATCTATCACGGACATCGCGGAATGGCAGGCGAAGTCGGTTACCTGGTTACCGGTTCCGACTCATTGACCGGCGGACCGTATACCATGAGCGAGTTCGGCTATTTTGAAAAAGCCGCCTCGCTGCGAACGCTGAGACAGCAGACCGGATTAAGCTTTCGGCAGACTGTAAACCAATCTGCTGAGGATGAGACCCTCAGACAGAGACTCTTTCAAAACGCCGATCAGATCTGTCTGGGTCTGGCCAGTATTCTCAGCATGCTCGACCCGCAGGCGATCATCCTGCATGGCAGTTACGCCGCCGCCGAAGAAACCGTAGCCGAGTACATCGAGAAAAAGCTTCGTTATCTTACCCCGGTGTCCTGCGATATCAAGTTCTCCCGTCTGGGAGATCAAGCTTTGACCTACGGATGTGTGGGAACGGTTTGGCAGAAAAAATGCCAGATGCAATTCCTGCCCCGACATTAGAAATATGAAAGGAGTGCAAAACGCCATGATTACCAGAGAATCTGTGCAGGTCGCTGATGGGCTTACTTTTCCGGGCATCAGCTTTCAGGAGAATGCGTTAAAGCCGATCTTTGACCTGCAGAAAGTGTATTATTACCGTGTCTTTATCGAGGTGACCAAGGCACATGTGATCATGCTCGCTGAGCAGGATCTTATGACCGCTGACGAATGCGCACTCATCTTAAAGACGATGGTGGAGCTGGAGAAACTGCCCATCGAAGAGTCTGAATACAATCCCGCATACGAAGATCTGTTCTTTATGTTTGAAAAAGAGCTGGAAAACCGTGTGGGTCCCGATCTGGCAGGCAAAGTGCATACGGCCCGCAGCCGCAACGATATTTGCGTGGGCGAGTTTCGAATGGTCCTGCGTGAGCAGCTGGTGGATCTGACCGAAAAGCTCAACCGCTTCCGCGAGGCGCTTTTGTATCTGGCAGAAGAAAACCTCGAAACGGTCATGCCCATGTACACCCACACGCAGCCGGCACAGCCTTCGACTCTGGGTCACTACCTGCTTTCCATGTCCGATGTGATGCAGCGTGACTTTACCCGTTTGGCCGCGGCGGAAAAGAACATCAATCTCAGCCCCTTTGGTGCCGCAGCCATTACCACCACAGGATTCCCCATTTCCCGCGAAAGAGTATGTGAGCTGCTGGGCTTTGGCGCACTGTGCGAAAACTCCTACGATTCCATCGCTGCCAGCGACCATATGACCCAGTTCGCGTCGGCAATGGCAACCCTGGCAGTCAATCTGTCCCGCTTTATGAAAGACATTCTGGACTGGTGCACCATGGAATTTGCGTTCTTCCGTCTGGCAGATCCTTATGTGCAGATCAGCTCCATCATGCCGCAGAAGAGAAACCCCTCTTCCTTTGAGCATTGCCGCCCGATCATTTCGAAAGCGCTTGCCGAAGCACAGGCGGTATTCACCGTGCAGCACAACACGCCTTACGGCGATATCGTAGACTCGGAAGAGGACCTGCAAGGTCATATCTACGACGCGGTCAGCTATCTCAAACGTGCGCTGGAGATCATCACCAATGTGCTGATGACCATGCAGATCAACAAAGAGCTTCTGCTCAAGCGGGCGGGCGACAACTTTATCACCGCCACCGAGCTGGCAGATACCTTTGTCCGCGAAGGCGGGCTGACCTTCCGCAAAGCACACAGGCTGACCAGTGCCATTGTTCGCAGACTGTATGCCGAAGGCAAAACCGCAAAGGACATTACCGAAGAATTCTGTGTTGAAGTCGCAACCGAAGTTCTGGGTCAGAAAGTCGATCTGACCGATGCACAGATCCGTCAGGCGCTGGATCCGGTTCACTTTGTCGCCATCCGCGGCCGCACCGGCGGTCCCGCGCTAAAAGAAGCCTCGAGAATGCTCCGTGTCCGGAAAGAACTGCTGGCAAAAGAGCAGCAGGAGCTGGAGGACATGCGCGGCAGATATCGCAAGGCACATGAAATGTTAGCGGAGCAGGTTCGCCTGCGCATTGAATAAAAAGGATTGAGGCCAATGAAATTGGGCATCGACGTAGGGGGGACGAAGACAAAAGTAGCTGTGTTGGATCGCAGCGGTCAACTGGTAGCGACCCAATCCTACGCAACGATCATAAAGGAAAAACCGTTTTTAGATTTCTTGACCGGACTGATCCAGGATCATATGAGAAAATGGCCTGAAATACGGCAGGCAGGCATCGGGATTCCCGGAACCGTTGATGCTGCAGCCGGTCTGGTCATCGGATGCCCCGCACTGCAGGTGGAAAACCTGTATCTGTGTCGGGAACTTCGGCAAAGGGTGCGGATCCCTGTTTGTGTGGAAAACGATGTCAACGCCTGGGCGGTGGCAGAAGGGGAGATCGGCGCCTGCCGAAAGGATAAAGATTATGTACTGGTCACGGTGGGAACCGGCATCGGCGCCGGCATCGTGATCAACCGGGAAGTGTACCGAGGTGCTCATTACGAGGCCGGGGAGATCGGGTATATGGTAAGCGAAGAAAATCTTCAGCTGCCGACTCCTTCCAAACAGGATTTTGGAGCCTTTGAGAAAAAAGCTTCCGCCATCGCCGTCAGCCGCCTGTATCAGGAGATGACCGGTCAGGCAGCCGATACGCAGGAGGTTTTTCGCCGGGCAAAAACCGGCGAAAAAGTGGCGCAGCAGATCGTAGGCCATCAGCTGGATGCGCTGGCGATCGGGCTTGCCAACATCATCTGCATCTTAGAGCCTGCCAAGATCGTGATCGGAGGAGGACTGGCCAACGAGGGAGAATATCTGCTGCAGAATCTTCGCACCCGGGTGGAAAAGCTGATCCCCTCCCGAACGGTCATCGCCCTTTCCGAAGGAGGCAACTGGGGCGGCGCCATCGGCGCAGCGCTGCTTGCCGGAAAAAAACTATCGTCCCTTGCTGCGGATACCGCAGATTAAACCATTCAAATTACTTTCAAGAAAAGGGGTAGAATCATGAAAAAGTTAATCGCATTGTTGTTGGCAATGATCCTTTGCCTGACTGTGTTCAGCGGATGCGGCAGCAAACCGGCTGAAAGCAAACCGGCCGAGGGTGACAAACCGGCTGAGGGCAACAGCGACGAGATCGTAGAGATCGAGTACTGGCAGTATTTCTACGAGTCCAAGATCAACCTCGTGGACGAGCTGATCAAAGAGTTCGAAGCTGAAAACCCCAATATCAAAGTTGTTCATCAGAACTTCCCTTACGACAACTATGAGCAGAAAGTAGCAGCTGCGATCGCTACCGGTCAGGGTCCCAACATCATCAACATCTTCTACGGCTGGGTTCCCAAATACGTAAAATCCGGCGTTCTGCAGGAGCTGCCCACCGACGTTTTCGATCCTGCCAAAATGGAAGCTGAGTTCTCGCCCATGATCCAGACCAACAAGATCAACGGCAAATACTATACCATCCCCGTAGCAGTACGTACCTCCGCTCTGTTCTATAACAAAGACATGCTGGCTGAGGCCGGTATCACCCCCGAAGAGATCCCCACCGAACTGGATGAATTCGCAAAACTGGCCGGCGAGCTGGCACAGTGGGATGGCGAAGAGATCCTGGTGGAAGGCTGTACCTGGATGCCCAGCGGTCAGTATCACTCCTGGCTGCGTCCCGTTCTGATGACCCAGTTTGGCGGCACCCCCCTGAGCGCAGACTTCAAAACCGCACAGTGGGACAGCCCCAAATGTCAGGAAGCATTTGACTGGTTCATCTCTCTGAACACCGATTATAAAGTTGGCGTTGACAAATTCATGGAAGGTGACTCCACCGCATTCGCAGCCGGTAAAGCATACTTCCACGTTGACGGTTCCTTCCGTATCGGTACCTTCAACAACTCCATCGACGCTTTCGAGTGGGGCGTAGCTCCTCTGCCCATGAAAGACGGCGTAAAAGGCTCCTGCGGTACCTTCTGGACCAACGGTATCACCGCAAACACCACCGGCGCTGAGCTGGAAGCTTCCGTTAAATTCCTGGAATTCCTCACCAGCGAGGAAGTTATGAAACGTTGGACCAACGAAGTTGGCGAGATCGGCGCCCGCGTCTCCATCACCGAAGACGAAGAGCTGCTGAAAGATCCGATCCTGAAGCCCTTTATCGAGGCTCTGTCCTACGCTTCTTCTTACTTCTACGTATCCGAGTCTGACGACCGTCAGATCCTGCTGGATGCGATCGACAAAGTTATCCTGCAGGGTGTTGACACCAAGACCGCTCTGACCGAGGCAAATGACCGCGTTCAGGCAATGCTGGATGAGTACTGGGCCGAATAATTTCGGATCCGAAGAAAAATGACGATCTATGTGATCCCAAAAGGGTCCCTCCTGTGGGAGGGACCCTTTTTGCGGAAAAGAAAGGAGAGGAAAAGTTGAAGATCATCTATGTGCCGGACTACGACACCCTCAGTAAAAAAACCGCGATGGAGATCGCAGCGCAGCTGATACAAAAGCCCGACAGCATTTTGGGCAAAGCTGAAGTTCTTGCTGCCGCTGCAGAATATGTAGATGCTGAAACTTTGCAGGAAGCCGAAGCCATTGCCGATGAATGGGTATTTAATGTTCTTTCTGAAGCTGTTGTCATGGCAGAAGAAGTAAGAGCCGAAGTTATGGC
>JAFQND010000228.1 GCA_017396055.1 Oscillospiraceae bacterium | reverse complement strand
GGGAGATGCCGTAAACCTTTTTGAAAGCGCGGAAGAGCTGACTGCGGTGGACGCCGGCGAAGTCAGCCAGCTGTTCAACCGTCAGGTGATAGGAATAGCTCTGCCGGATATAATCCGCGGCGGCTGTAACGATAGAGTCGTCCTGGCGATGCAGCGGCTGCTGTTCAAAAAGAGAAAAGAAACGGTACAGCTCGGACATGCCGGAAAAGCGGTCGCCGCCGGCACCGTGATGTTCAATCAGTTTTTCGATGCAGCCGGTGACCTGTTCCGGGCTGCGCAGCCGATAGACAGGACCGCTGCCCAGCCGGTCCACCAGAACAGGAGCCTCACTGCCCTGAAATCCTACCCAGCCATAATGCCAGGGGTCGTCATGGTCGGCCTGATAGAAGGTGACTTCACCCGGTCGGATCAGAAAAGCTTCGCCGGCTGAAACAGTGTGGCTTCTGCCGCCGGATTCCAATGTGCCTCTGCCCGAAAGAACGGCATGAAAGAGATAGTGATCCCGCACAGCCGGACCAAAGCTGTGTCCGCTTTCACAGCGCTCGATGCCGCAGTGGTGCAGATAGAGCGCAGAACTGAGGCCAAAACGTTCCGGATTTTTTGTGACGGGGATCTCAATGATGCGCGGCATGGAAAGACTCCTTTCGGGTTTTGATGATATTGTAGCATATCCGGATGAAATATGCAACATTAAGACAAATGATTGCAACATTGCCCACTGGAAATCGGGGCTGTTTTGCGGTATGATTAGGACGAAGAGGGACAGAATGTCCAAAGACGGGCTGTCCCAAAAAATCGATCAATGGAGGTCTGCTTTATGAAAATTACCTTTGTCGGCGCCGGCAGTACCGTATTTGCCCGCAATGTCATCGGCGACTGCATTCTGACTCCCGAACTGGGTTCCTTCGATGTCTGCCTGTTTGATATCGACCCCAAGAGACTGCAGGAGTCCTATGACATCATCTCCAACATCAACAAAACCGCAAACGGCAAAGCCAATATCACCCAGACTCTGGACCGTGAGACCGCTTTCCGCGGCGCTGACTTTGTTGTCAATGCCATCCAGGTAGGTCTTTACGAGCCCTGCACCGTCACTGACTTTGAGGTTCCCAAAAAGTACGGCCTGCGTCAGACCATCGCTGACACCCTCGGTATCGGCGGCATCTTCCGCGGCCTGCGTACCATTCCCGTCATGAAGGCTTATGCCGACGATATGGAGCGCTGGTGCCCCAACGCCCTGTTCATCAACTACACCAACCCCATGTCCATCCTCTCCGGCTATATGCAGCGTTACACCAACGTCAAGACCATCGGTCTGTGCCATTCTGTTCAGGTCTGTGTTCCCCACCTGCTCAAAGAACTGGGCATGGAAGAATATCTGGACAACAACCGCTGGGAGATCGCCGGTATCAACCATCAGGCATGGCTTCTGAAGGTCGAAGACCTGAAGGGCAACGACCTGTACCCCGAGATCAAGCGCCGCGCCTTTGATCCTCAGTACAACACCGAGATGCAGGACCTGGTCCGTCTGGAAATGATGCGCCAGTTCGGCTATTATATCACCGAGTCCAGCGAACACTGCTCTGAATATGTTCCCTATTTCATCAAGGATAAATATCCCGATCTGATCGAGCGCTATAAGATCCCGCTGGATGAATATCCCCGCCGCTGTGTCAACCAGATCGCCAAGTGGAACGAAATGCGCGACAAGCTGCTGGATGAGACCGCTACCATCGAGCATAAGAAGACCCACGAGTTCGCTTCCTACATCATCAAGGCTATGCTGACCGACCAGCCTTACCGCGTACACGGCAACGTGCTGAACACCGGTCTGATCACCAACCTGCCTCAGAACGCCTGTGTTGAGGTCCCCGTTATGATCGACCGCAACGGTCTGAATCCCTGCTATGTCGGCGATCTGCCCGAACAGTGCGCCGCTCTCAACCGCACCAACATCAACGTACAGCTGCTGACCATCAAGGCTGCCGAGACTCTGAAGAAAGAGTACATCTACATGGCTGCCATGCTGGATCCTCACACCTCTTCCGAGCTGTCCATCGATGACATCCGCGCCCTCTGTGACGATCTGATCGAAGCACACGGCGAGCTCGGCAAAGGCGGCTGGCTGCCCAAGTTCAACTAAAATTTTCTTTCGGGGGAGCTTTTCTTCGGAGAAGCTCCTCTGTCTTTTGAGGAGGAAACTTTATGGCGGAAAAACTATGCCCCGCAGCCGCGGAGGTCATGAAGGAGCGCTTCGGACACGATAATCTGATCGCACTTGCCACTGTGGAAGACGGAAAACCCTTCGTCCGGACAGTGAACAGCCTGTATATCGACGGCAGCTTTTATGTGATCACCCATGCGCTTTCGGGCAAGATTCGCCATATCGAAAAAGAACCCGCCACAGCGATCTGCGGCGACTGGTTCACCGGCCAGGGAATCGGCAGAAATCTGGGCCATGTAAGCGGACATCCCGACCTGATGGAAAAACTCCGGGCAGCGTTTGCCGGCTGGTACCGGAACGGTCATGTGAACGAAAATGATCCGAACACTGTCATTCTGCAGATCGAACTGACGGACGGCGTGCTGTTCGATCACGGCACAAGGTATGATATTGATTTTACAGCATGAAAAAACCCCTCCGTTTTTCGCGGAGGGGTTTTGTTTTATCCGATCTCGCTGTACATGACCTTGGTGATCCGTGCGCAGTTGAGGCAGACGGGAGTGTTGTTGCTGCAGTAATAGGAGACGAGGAAGTAGTCGGGACCTTCGAACAGGCTGGGATAGCAGAAGCTGTTGGTCAGGTCATCTTCCAGTACAAAGAGGTCTTCCTCCAGAGGTGCCATGCCGCCGTCACAGGTGCGAAGCTCGTTGGAACTGAAATCCACACCGTCCTTTTTGCTGATGGAACAGACGAGAGGGGTGCGCTTGGGGCTTTCCCAGAATTCTTTGCGGGGATTGCCGGCATAGTAGGGAATGGGATTGAAAATTGCCGCGGTATAGGGGCCGACCTTTCTGACCTGCATCGGTGCGTCGGGCGAGGTGAAATAGAAGTTGGGCATCAGCTCCGACCAGGTCTTGCCGCCGTCATGGGAGACAGACTGATACTGATGACCGAAAACGGTCCGGAACCAGATCCAGAGAGAGCCGTCTTCATGCTCATAGACAGAGGGCTCGGCAAGACCCTTGTGGGTTTTGTAAGGGCTGCGGAAAATATGCTCCATCGATTGCCAGGTATAGCCGTCGTCGTCCGAATACAGAATACGCGCATAGGCACCGTATTCCGAAAGAGAACCGTCTTTTGCGCCGTGAACGGTACCGTGGAAGGAAACGGGCATCAGAATGCGGCCACTTCTGAGTTTCAGGGCGCTTCCGTTGAAGGGACAGTAATAGCCGACCTCTTCGGTACAGTAGATATAGTCGCTCCAGGTTTTGCCTTCGTCGGAGGAGCGGCGCAGTACGGGCATACAGCTCATGCCCTTGCCTTCAATGACAGCCTTGCGCAGATAGAGGGCACCGAGATCGCCGTTGTTCATGCGGATCATGTTGACCGACATGTTGTTCTGGTCGCCGTCTTCTTTGGGGAAGAGAACGAATTTATCGCTCCAGGTCTCGCCTTCATCATAAGAGCAGCAGGCAGAGATGCGGGCAGTGGCACTGTCTTCCCAGTCTTCGCCGTAGTATTCGGTAAAGGCATACATGATGCCGCCGTCTTTCAGACGGATGAAAGTGCCCTCACCGTTGCGGGGGTTCTGTTTGCCGGTGGGAAGAAAAAGAACTTCTTTGCCGATTTTTTTCATGGTGATCCTCCTTATCTGCAGATACCGTTTTTATGGTCATCGTCTGCCATGGCGGCGAAACGTCTGATCAGTTCGATCTCTTTGGGGTCATAGGGATGATGGTTGGGCCGGTACAGGTCATGGAACCATTTGGTAAAGTCCACGTCGATGGACGGGTCTGCCTCATAGGCCTGCCAGGTGCCGTTCCAGGGCTCATAGGTCTGGTATTTTCCGGCAACAAAGCCCCAGTTGTAACAGCCGATCTTTTCCAGATAGAAAAGCGGGAACATCTCCTGTACGGTGTTGTGCAGACAGCGGCCCAGCCATTCGGTGTTGATGATGGGCCTGCCCAGGGTTTTCAGCTTTTTAATGAGCCGGATATTGTTTACATAGCTGCCGTAATTGTGGTAGGAGATGATGTCCGAATGATCCAGCGCGAATTGTTCCAGCTCGGAAACGGGAGCCTCGGGATCGGAGGTCTGCCAGTAAGCACAGGTCAGCGGCTGAACAGGGTCGATCTCACGGGCAATTTCAAAGAATTTTTTCAGATGCTTCATCGTTACCGGACCGCGATGGGAGTTGCCCGGCTCATTGTAGAGATCCCACATGACGATGCGTGGATCATCTTTGTGTGTTTCGATGATCTCTCTGACCCATTCGTAATGCCGTTCGGCCAGCTCCGGCTCGTCCAGCAGGTGATAACCCATGGCGTTGAACTGCGAGTGCTGCGAGTGTTTTCTGCCGCCGTGATAGCCCCAGTCGAAATGCTGCTCGCCCAGCTTCAGCGGCTTCCAGAATTCGTTTTTCGGCGGCATGCAGTCATTGCCGAAGACGACCATACAGCTGATGCCGTGTTTCCATGCTGTATCGAGATAACGATCGAACCGCTCCATGAAACCGTCGTGCTGCTCATTCCAGACGATGAACTCGAGAATGATGCGGATGGTGTTGAATCCGGTGGCGGCGGCCAGAGCCAGTTCCTCGTCAGCGGTCTTCAGACGTTCTTCAAAGCCCAGTTCCTGCCACTGGTCGATACGGTTGGCGCAGTCGCTGCCCATGAAATTGCAGCCCCGCAGCCATGGACGGGAATCATACCATTCCCAGGCCTTTTCTTTGGACCAGACTGTCATAAAAGAACCTCCTCACAGATTTATCCCAGCAGCGGATAAGCCAGAATATCCGAAAAGTTTTCATAGGGGACCGTCAGGTCGATGATCCCGTTTTCGGTGGTCAGGTGGAAGACAAAGCCGTTTTCGCCGCAGCTGAAGTCGGCTGGCATAAAGAGCTGAGCGGTATCGAGATCGGGATATCCGCTGAATGCCGCCTGGATGGCAAGGGCGTCGAGAATACGGGGCGCAGTCTCTTCTTCGGCGGTGGTAAACAGCTGCCAGAGGGTCAGATATTCGCCGGTGGCGGCATCAAAACAATAGTTGGACATGAAGGAGAAATGCTCTTCGCCGGAGATTTGCGTGCCGCGTCTGGCAACACTGATAACACCGCCGCGGTCAAAGACCGAGGCGGAGAGGTCGACACGATAGGGAAGGGGCATAGTTTGTTCTTCTTTTGCCAGAAGAGCACAGATATGGACGGTATCCCGGATGGAATTTTCCCATTCGATCAGATCGTTTTTCCAACAGGCATTGAAGGTGTCTGCCGCCGGAGTGCCGGTCATCTGAAGATAATCATAGGTGAGAATACCTGCACCGGCGAGGTCATCGGTGTTATAGGCGAGGGTCCGTCTGGAACAGACAAAAAGGTCATCCGTCCAGAGCGGGACAAGTGAATCTTCGGCGACGGTCAGAACGATATCGGGTTCGGGTTCACTGCTCTCTTCCTGTGTGGAAGAGGGCTCTGAGGAAGGTTCTTCCGGCTGGGATGAGGGGACAGAGCTTTCGGTATTGCTTTCTTCAGAGGCAGGTTCGGAAGAGATCTGGGAAGAACTGTCGGCGGGGTCGATATATTCGGGCGTCATGATGACCGTATCGCTGCAGGCAGACAGCATCATCAGCGCGGCAAAGCAGATGGAAGCAATGATATATTTCATGAAAATTCCTTCTTACGTAGATTGGGGTCATTTCCATTTTATCAGCTTTGTGTTCCTTCGTCAATCACGGAAGATTCCGTTTTTTACACTCCGAAAGAGGTCAGGTGAAATAATTACAAAAATTTCTATGGAAATTACAATACACTGTTCAGAAAATTATGATATACTGCAATTAAAAACAAACCATAGGACTATTTTGTCAGAATATATGGTTGCCGAAAGGATGGTATACAATGACCCGACGTGAAATGGTTATCGCTGCTCTCGAACACAGAGAGACTCCCGTTGTACCTTGGAGCATAGACTTTACCCAACAAGCTGTGGATAATCTTGTGCGTTATACCGGCGATTCGGATATTATCAAAAAACTCGAAGGATATCTTATCTCGGCATATTATGATGGATGGCCTACAGAGATCCACGGCCGTCCTGAATATTTCAAAGATGATTTCG
>JAFQND010000227.1 GCA_017396055.1 Oscillospiraceae bacterium | reverse complement strand
AGATGAGCGGCGGAGTGGTTGCGGGCGATGGCCTTGCGGCGTAAGTCGGAGATGTCAGCAGTGACAGTGTCGCCTACAGAGAAGGTACCCTCGACGATGGTGCACAGGTGGATGTAAACGCCGTCGGTCTTCTGGGTATCGTAAACGCTCAGCAGCTTGCCGTCGGCATAGATGGTGCCGCGGTCGCCGACCTGACCGCCGCCTTCGCCATAGAAGGGGGTACGATCCAGAACGATGGTGCAGTCACCCTCGGAAACAGACTCAACAGAAGCATCCTCAGTCAGGATAGCAATGATCTTTGCTTCGCTGCGGTAATCGGTATAGCCGGTGAACTCGGTCTGGGGCAGACCGGAGATCAGACCCTTGGAGGACTCGTCCCAACCGGAGATGTTGGCACGGGCTTCACGGGCGCGGGCCTTCTGCTGCTTCATCAGCATCTCGAAGGTCTCTTCGTCGATCTTCAGCTTGCTCTCTTCGGCGATCTCGCGGGTCAGGTCGATGGGGAAACCGAAGGTGTCGTACAGCTTGAAGACTTCCTCGCCGGAGATGGTGTCGGCGTTTTCGGCAATAGCGCCGCGGATCAGGTCGGACAGGATGGACAGGCCGGCGTCGATGGTGGCATCAAAGCGGTCTTCTTCCATAGAGAGGACTTTCTTGATGTAGTCAGCCTTCTGGGACAGTTCGGGGTAAGCAGCGCAGGATTCGCCGATGGCAACTTCAACGACCTGAAGCAGGAAGGGATGATCGATGCCCAGCAGCTTGCCGTGACGGCAGGCACGACGGATGATTCTGCGCAGAACATAGCCGCGGCCCTCGTTGGAGGGGATAACGCCGTCGCAGATCATGAACATGGAGGAGCGGACATGGTCGGTAATAACGCGGATGGAAACGTCGTTCTTTGCGTCGTCGCCGTAGTTTTTGCCGGCGATGCCGACAACGGTGTCGATGACCTTGCGGATGGTGTCGACTTCGAACATGTTGTCAACGCCCTGCATGACACAGGCCAGACGTTCAAGACCCATACCGGTATCGATGTTCTTCTGTTCCAGCTCGGTATAGGTGCCGTCGCCCTGGTTGTTGAACTGGGAGAATACGTTGTTCCAGATCTCCATATAACGGTCGCATTCACAGCCGGGTTTGCAGTCGGGGCTACCGCAGCCGTATTTCTCGCCACGGTCAAAATAGATCTCGGAGCAGGGGCCGCAGGGACCGGTGCCGTGCTCCCAGAAGTTGTCGGCTTTGCCCAGACGGACGATATGTTCTTCGGGAACACCGATCTTGTCGCGCCAGAGGTGGAATGCCTCTTCGTCTTCTTCATAGATAGAGGGCCAGAGCAGGTTTTCGGGGATCTCGAGGACTTTGGTCAGGAATTCCCAGGACCATTCGATAGCTTCTTCTTTGAAATAATCGCCGAAGGAGAAGTTGCCCAGCATCTCGAAGAAGGTGCCGTGACGGGCGGTGAGACCAACGCGGTCCAGGTCAGGGGTGCGGATGCACTTCTGGCAGGTGGTGACACGGTTGCGGGGAGGAGTTTCCTCACCGGTGAAGAATTTCTTCATGGGTGCCATGCCGGAGTTGATCAGCAGCAGGGATTTGTCGTTGTTGGGGATCAGGGAATAGCTGGGAAGGCGCAGATGACCTTTGCTCTCAAAGAAAGCGAGGTATTTTTCGCGCAGGTCGTTCAGACCGGTCCATTTCATAGGAGTTCATTCCTTTCTGGATTTTTTGAACAGTTTCGGGATCGACAGATAAATAGAAAAAGGTCCCGTCCCGTTGGGACGAAACCTTTTGGATTCCGTGGTACCACCCATTTTGCAGAGCATGGCTCTGCCGCTTTAGGTCTCCTTAACGCGGAGAGGACGGCGCGTTTTTCGCGCGGCTCCCAGACGGCACACGGTCTTCTTCTGCAAGAGCCTTTCACCGGATGGCTCTCTCTCTGAAGCAGCTTCCCACCGCTTGATCTGTTCATAGCCGATGTTCTGTTCATAACATATTTATTATAGCGAACAGTTCACCGGATGTCAATGGCTGAGAAACATTTTTTGCGCTTTTACTGCAGTTCTTCCCACAAAACCTTGCGGATACGCAGTCTGCACAGACAGGAACCGTCTTCGGGGCCGCCGGCACAGTAAGCCAGCAGCAGACCGTCTTCGATCTCATGGATGGCGGTATAGCAATAACCGCGGTTCTTTTCCTGCTCGAGAACGATGGGATCGGAGAAGGTTTTTCCGTTGTCCGCGCTGAAAGCAATGACCAGAGGGGTGCGTCCGCCGGTCCAGATGCCGTCGATTTGTTCCGACTGACCGTTTGCGATGGGGACAGGGTTCCAGACAGCGACGAGTCTATTGTCTCTGAGCCGCTTCATGCACAGGGGCGAACAGGGAGAAGTAAACCAGGAAGGCTGCGCGGTGGTCCAGCTGAGACCGCCGTCTACCGAAAAGCTCTCATACTGTCTGCCGATATCGGTACGAGCCCAGCTCCACAGTACGCCGGGAGAAAGCTCGACAACACCCGGCTCCTGCAGGCCGGAGCGGCAGTGGGCAAGATCGCCCATGGTGTATTTCTTCGGCAGTTCGTACCAGGTGTATCCGTCATCGTCGGAGCAGAACCATACTATTTCGGAGGCACTGTCGTATCCGGGCTGGCCGTCCGGCTTCAGGAATGCCCGATGGGAAGCGGAGGGCAGGAGGATCCTTCCGTCGGAGAGGCGGGTGACGCGGTCGTTGTTGACCACATAATAGCCCTCTTTCATGCAGCAGACCCGGTCGCTCCAGGTATGTCCGCCGTCGGAAGAGCGGCGCAGGAACATTCTCATCAGGGTATAGGTGGTACGGACAAGGTAAAACAGACCGATATCACCGTTTGCCATTTCCAGAAGGGAAACAGACATGGTATTGACGCCGTCTTCTCCTTCACAGGTCAGTACGACGCCCTCATCAACGAAAGTCTCGCCTCCGTCATAGGAGCGCAGCGCTTTCAGGTCGGTATAGGCGTGGTCGCTGCTGCTGCTGCCTTTAAAAGCACTGTAAATAAAAAGGATCTCACCGTTTTCAAGAGTCAGAAAAGCGCCTTCGCTGTTGCGGGGATTGCCTTCAGAGGGGGCAAGGTCGCGGATGATCTTTCCGGGCATAATGATCGCTCACTTTCTGTCAGAGTTTCTGATTTGATTATATAGCATTTCTATGTGAATTTCAATCCACTTAATTTTGTTGAAATCGTCAAAAAAACTGCCGGATTTTCGCCAGTCGATTTTCCCGGAATTGATTGACAGCGGGCAGGGGCTGTGTTAGATTTAAAATGAGCTTTTATGCAAAGGCGAAAGCCGTTTCTTCTTTTAAGAAAACGATTACGGAACCGAAAAAACGGTTTCGGATATGTCTGGAGGATGGATCATGTTCTTTACCAACGAAAAACTTGCGGCACGTACCCAGACCCTTTCCGAGATGCGCTACCGCGATATGAAGAGTATTTTCCCCATGCGCTCGATGGAAAATACCGCCGGCGTGGATGAAGTCAACCACACCTTCCCCGGTGAGATTTCCGGCGGCACCGCAAACCAGAATGATTTCTTTATCGGCCGCGACCGCTATCTCTGGCTGCAGACCGAGGTACAGCTTCCCGAGTGCCCCGAAAACTGTCAGGTAGTCGGCCTGTTCGACTTCGGCAAGACCGGCGGCGGTCACAACTCCGGCTTTGAGTCCCTTCTGTACATCGACGGCCACCCCTGGCAGGGCGTGGACACTTTCCATCATGATGTTATCTTTGACACCTTTGCCGGCAAGGAAGTTCAGCTGACCTTCATGCTCTGGACCGGTTTGGAAGGCGGCGGCCCCCATGTGACCCATTATCATCAGCTGAAAAAAGCTGAGATCGGCTTCCTCGACCTGAATGCCGACCATCTGTACTACTATGCCCGCGCCATCACCCAGACCCTGAAGATCCTGCCCGACAATGCCTCCGAGAAGCCTGAACTGCAGGACGCTCTGAACAAAGCTCTGCTGCTGATCGACTGGGACGGCGATTTCTACGGCACCGTCGGCGATGCTCTGGCCTCTCTGGAGGAGTCCCTGGATAAGATGGAGAAACATTCTCCCGTTACCGTTCACTGTGTCGGCCACACCCATATCGACGTGGCATGGCTCTGGAGACTCAAGCATACCCGTGAGAAGACCATCCGTTCCTTCTCCACCGCTCTTCGTCTGATGGAAGAGTTTGACGGTTTCTATTTCATGCAGAGCCAGCCCCAGCTGTGCGCTTATATCAAAGAAGACTATCCCGAGCTGTATGAGCAGATCAAAGCAAGAGTTGCCGAGGGCAAATGGGAAGCTGACGGCGGTATGTGGCTGGAAGCAGACTGCAACGTTACCGCCGGCGAGTCGCTGGTCCGTCAGTTCCTGCACGGCTGCCGCTTTATCCGCGAAGAATTCGGTAAGGAATGCACCACTCTCTGGCTGCCCGACGTATTCGGCTACAGCTGGGCTCTGCCCCAGATCCTCAAAGGCTGCAACATCAAGACCTTCATGACCACCAAGATCAGCTGGAACCAGTATAACCATCTGCCCCATGACCTGTTCTGGTGGAGAGGCATCGACGGCACCGAGATGCTGACCTATTTCATCACCACCCCCAGCGAAAACCAGCCCCTTGAGAAGTTCTTCTCCACTTATAACGGTGATGTCACCGCCGAGACTGTCCAGCGCAGCTGGAATATGTTCCAGGACAAGGCAATCAGCAAAGACACCCTGATCTCTTACGGTTACGGTGACGGCGGCGGCGGTGCAAACCGCGAGATGGTCAAGACCGGCATGGCTCTTGAAAAGATCCCCGGTATCCCCCACGTCAAGATGGGCGGTATTCAGGACTTCTTCGAAAAGACCCACAAAGCTGTCGACGAGACCGACTCTTATATCCATACCTGGGACGGTGAGCTGTATCTGGAATATCACCGCGGCACCTATACCTCTCAGGCACGCAACAAAAAGTGGAACCGCCGTATGGAACAGAAGCTGTGGCAGACCGAATGGCTGGGCTGTCTGAATGTCCTGCTGGGCGGCAGCTATCCCCTCGAGACCATCTATAAGGCATGGGAGACCGTTCTGCGCAACCAGTTCCACGACATCATCCCCGGTTCCTCCATCAACGAGGTTTATGCCGACTCCGCCATCGAATATCAGGGCGCCTATGATGCCGTTGACGCCGCTTCTGAGAAATTTGCTCTGACCGACGGCGAACAGGGCGTTTATACCGTCTTCAATCCCTCCAGCTTTGCCAGAAAAGACACCGTCTTCCTGCCCGTCTGCGGCAGCACCGGCTTTGTGGATGAGTGCGGCAATACTCTGTCCACCGCTCCCGCCGACGGCGGCGTGCTGGTCAGCCTGGAACTGAAGGCTCTGGAAGTCAAGACCATCAAAGAAGCCGGCAAAGCCGAGGCAGCTCCCTCTGTCTTTGAAGTTGATCTCCGCGACGGTTATGTGGAGACTCCCTTCTATAAAATCATCCTCGACGAGAGCGGCTGGATCAATTCCATCTGGGATAAGGAAGCTTCCCGCGAAGTCCTGGCCGGTCACGGCAACCGTCTGGAGGTCTATGAGGACCGTCCCATGAACTATGACGCATGGGATATCGACATCTATTATAAAGAAAAGGTCGACTTCGCCCTCGCTTCCGGCGCTCCCGCTGTTGTCGAGAACTCCGCTCTGAGACTGGTGCTGCGCACCGTTTACACCTACGGTGAGTCCACCTTCACCCAGGATATGATCCTGTATAAGGACAGCCGCCGTATCGACTTTGTCACCGAGGCTGAATGGCATGAGTCCCATAAGCTTCTGAAAGCCGTCTTCCCGCTGAACATCCGCACCACCAAGGCCGTTTACGATATCCAGTACGGTCATGTTGAACGCCCCACCCACTGGAATACCAGCTGGGATCTGGCAAGATTCGAGGTCTGCGGCCACAAGTGGGCTGAAATGGCAGAAGCCGATTATGGCGTCGCCCTGCTGAACAACTGCAAATACGGTCACAGCGCCAAGGACAATGTCCTGACTCTGAGCCTGCTGAAATCCGCAAAATACCCCGATACTGCCGCAGATATGGGCCATCACAGCTTTACCTACAGCCTGCTGCCCCATATGGGTCCCGCAGCCGGCGGCGAGGTCATCGCCGAAGCAAACGCACTGAACCTGCCCATTACCTGGAGAAAGGGCGCTTCCGCTCTGAGCGGCAAGTGCATCTTCAAGACCGACAGCGATCATATCCAGATCGATGCCGTCAAGATGGCTGAGGATGGCGACGGCTTTGTTGTCCGCGTTCACGAGTGCCGCGGCACCACCGTTCCCGAGGTAAAACTGACCTCTGACTTTGCCATCGAGCGCTGGCAGAGATGCAACCTGCTCGAAGATAAGGAAGGTGCTCCCGTCGAATGCAGCGAGATCAGCTTCCGCACCGGTCCCTTCGGTCTGCACACCTTCCGCGTCTGGATGAAATAATACAATGTCTTATAAGAGGGGAGCTTTCCGGCTCCCCTTGGAGGCTATTATGGAAAAATTACTGGGGAAGCTGGGCTATGGCGGCCTCGGCCGGATCTTCTACAAATTCTTTTATACCCATATCGGATATATCATTTTTACGGGTCTGCACAGTGCATTCATGAATACGCTGCTGATCCGCGTCACCGGTGACAGCGCTGCCGCCATGAAGTTCAATATCATCAGCTATTTTGTCATGGGTATCACCATGGCACTGGCTGTGGCGGTGACCAAACGCACGTCGGTCGTGTTTATCCTGCGGACGGGTATCGTCATGTATCTTCTGATGTATGTGACGTTTTTTGTCATGTTCGATGATCTGGCGGCAGCCATGCCGATCATGGCGACCTTCTCGGGACTGGGCGGCGGCACCTACTGGTACGCCAACAATCTGGGACTGGGCGGTTATCTGGTGGACGAGACCCGCGACAAAGGCCTTGGTCTGACCAGTATGGCCGAAAGTCTTGCCGGTCTGATCGCGCCCTTTATTTCCGGCACGATCATCAGCTCTTTTGAAGGTCTCGCAGGATATCTTGTAGTATTCGGGCTGGGTCTTGTGGTCTCTGCGGTCACCATTATGGTTTCGATCGGTCTGACCAATATCCCGCTGGGTGATCTGAATATCCACTATGGTGTCGCATCGAAGATCGCCTTCGGCAACAAGCGCATGCACTGCCTGATGATCGCCAACTTCATGAAGGGCATCCGCATGGGCACCCTGCTGTTTTTCTTGAACCTTCTTGTTTATGACGCTGTGGCAAGCGAATTTGTCGTGGGGCTTTCCAATCTGCTGTCGGGCGCCATGGGTGTTGTGGGCGCCATGGTCTACGGCCGGATGATCAAGGAATCCTCACGTTTCAGATCCATGTGGGTCGGTACCACTGTTCTCGCCGTCGGCGCTTTTACCCTGCTGCTGGACGGTCCCGTTCCGATCATCATTTTCTCAATGCTCAACAGCTTTTTCAGCTTCTT